>JALSUN010000030.1 GCA_027061425.1 Helicobacteraceae bacterium | reverse complement strand
TTTCTGCACCTGACAGCGAGAACCAAGGCTTCGTGACCAATCCTGCTTTTGTAGAGACGAAAAATGGTTTGGTGGTTGTGGATCCAGGTGGTAGTTACAAGGCGGGAAAAAAGATTTTAGAACAGATGCAAAATGTCTCTCAAAAACCAGTGATCGCCATCTTTAACACCCACGACCATGACGATCACTGGTTTGCCAATGCAGTTTTTAAAGAGGCCTATCCTCAAGCCACCATATATGCCCATGAGAAGATGCCCAGCGCAGCACAAGAGCTTTATGGCGGTGATTATGCCCAACGTGGATTTACTTTTGATGCGGCCAAGCATGTTGTCTATCCTGAGCATCTTTTAAAAGGGAATGAAACGCTTAACATCGATGGAGAGACCTTTATAATCTTACATCCTCAAGCGGCGCACACCAACAATGACATCGCCATCATCCACCAAAACTCCAACACCATCTTTATGGGCGATTTGCTGATGTCAAAAGCATTGGCAAACTTTGGTCTGCACTCGAGTATCAGAGGGAACATAAGGTTTTTGGAATCTGTAGAGAAGATGTCTCCGTTCTCTCTCTATGTTGCAGGGCATGGACCTAGTGGGTCAAGAGAAGATGTTTTTACACCCTACCTCAGTTATCTTCGTATTATAGAAAACGCTATGATAGAAGCCTACAACCAAGAGCTTTCCCGTACTGAATTTGCGTCTGTAGAAGAGAAGATACTCCAACAACTCAGTTGGGAAGAGCTTCCCTTTTCACACGCCTTTGTGAACCGCTATATGCACCACATCTATAGTGAACTAGAAGATGCACAGTTTTAAACACCACCTCCACCTAATGCTACATCAGTACGTACTTCTGTCAGATAGAACTTACCATCTTCTCCCTCCATCACTACACTAACAACACCCTCCCAATCTATTGTATCCATCTTTATGCGTGCCTGCAGATCTATAATGCTTTGAGGATGTATCTTCCACTCCGCCACTCTCTGTGTCTTATCATCCTCTTCTGTCGCAAAGAGTATGACTCTTTTAGCTTTAATATCAGAGCGTATAGCAACAGGTACCGCACCCCCGTTACTAGCAACGTCAGGTGAGGTAAGGGTAATCTTATCTGTAGGGGTTAAAGGGATTTTGCCTAGATAAGCATAGATAGCAGGGTGGTTTTGCATAAGTTCTGTTCTAATTATAGGAGGTTTACCAAGACCACTAGCGGCGTTCTCTTTAGATTGTTTAATAAGAACCTCTGTTTCAAACTGCTCACCTCTGTTGTTTAACACAATCAATTGGAGTTTTTTAGAGCCTAGACTTCTATAGGTAAACTTGAAAACTGGGTTTCGTGCAAGGTAAGGTGTACTGTCCAGTTCATAGACTATAGTGTTGTTCTCTTTTAGTATGATCTTTGTGACATAAAGCGCTTCTATCTTGTAGCGTCTTGCTCGTTCGGGTGTATCCATATCATGCTTCACAAAAAACTTCACCTTTGTTATACCGTCAAGATAACGTTTTGCCTTCACTTTAAGTTGAACTACTGTCTCTTTTCTAGAGACAAAAACTAATGGTGCACTACTTTTTTTATCAGGATTTATCTTTGAGACATAACTAGTACTCGCCTCTATCTCTTCATCTTCTAGCCCTATCTCCTGTTTTTTCATCATTGTAACAGGGAGACTTTTTTTATCAGGATTCATCTTCGAGACATAAGTAGCGATTTTCTCTATCTCCTTATCTCTAAGTCCTATGACCTGTCCTTTCATCAGTGGCTGCATACTTCTACCGTAGGTACCATTTTGATAGCCCTTGATTGAAGTGACAATGTCCTCTTTGGTCAGGGTATTAATCACGATACTTGTACCTAATGCTCTCTTCTCGCCAAAACTGCCATGACAGGCTGTACATTTTTTAAAAAGAGCTTTTCCATCTTTTTCAGAAGCCTCAACCTGCGCCCATAACATACCCTGCATCAGCAGCATACCCACTAAAAATTTCCACATATTTTTCATCCTCCCATGTTCCTGCCAGCAAGTGCGACAAAGGTCTTTACCTCAGCGATGTAGTAACGTCCATCTTCTCCCTCTATAACAGCGGAGATGATGTTATCTGGATGACTCGCAGCCAACTTGATTTTAATAGAGAGTCTAACAACACTTTTGTCAGAAAAAATCCACTCAGCCACTCTTTTTACCCCATCTCTTTCCGTCGCAAACAAGATCAGCCTTTTGGCTTTTAAATGAGACGCTATGTTCACAGGAACCGTCATCTCACTTGAAGCGACTTCGGGTACTATCAGTGAAATCTCATCGGTTTCGATTAAAGTGACATTGCCGAGAGTCTCTTTAATTTTTGGATGGTTTGTCTTTTTCTCTGTCTTAAGCTTCAAAGAGTGCCATACTGAAAATTTTGACTTGTCATGCCCACCAGCTTTTATGAGCCCCTCTCCTTTAAAAATATCACCGCTACGGTTATGCGCTACCACACTCAAATACTCTGATCCATTGGTAACATAGACAAATTTCAAAAAAGGGTTTTGAGAGACATAAGGTGTTGTCTCTACGCGTAACACAGTCTCCTCGCCCTCTTTTATGATAATCGATGTGAGGTAGCGTTGTTCTCTACCTTTATGCTTGGCGTCCATAGCTAAGTCCATCTCATGTGTCACCAATACCTTCGCCGAGACTACGCCATTTTCTGAGCGCTTTGCTTTGACTTTGATGGTATGCTCTGCTTTTTGGGTTTCTTGCGCGCCCATTAGCACCACCGTACTCAAAAGAACAAGTAATCCAACGCTAAAGTATGATCTTCCCATAAAGTTCCTTCTCACATATTATCACTACAAATCATAACATACAAAATGAGATAAACACTTATTTAAACATTTTAGCTGGCTTTAAAAACCTACAATTTATTTATTTACTTCTGGTAAAATACCCGTACAAAAAATCAAACACGGAGACTACATACATGTTAGTAACAAACAAAGCACCAGACTTTACAGCAACAACAGTTCTTGGAAACAACCAAATCGTTGAAGATTTCAACCTATACGAAAACTTCGGTGAGAACGGTACAGTACTTTTCTTCTACCCACTAGACTTTACATTTGTATGTCCTTCAGAGATCATCGCTTTTGATCACCGTCTTGCAGAGTTCCACGATCGTGGTATTAACCTTATCGGTGTATCTGTTGACTCTCAGTTCTCTCACTTCGCATGGAAAGAGACTCCAGTAAACAAGGGTGGAATTGGCCAGATCAAATACCCACTAGTCGCTGACCTTACAAAAGAGATCGCTAAAGCTTACGATGTTCTTCTTGATGGTGGTGTTGCACTACGTGGATCATTTTTGATCGACAAAGACGGTACAGTACGTCACGCAGTGATCAACGACCTTCCACTTGGTCGTAACATTGATGAGATGATCCGTATGGTAGATGCTATGCTATTTACTAACGAGCACGGTGAAGTATGTGCTGCGGGTTGGAACAAAGGTGACGAAGGTATGAAAGCTGACACTGAAGGTGTTGCTGAGTATCTTGCTAAGCACGAGGGTGACCTCTAGTCTCCCCGATTTTCGACACTTCTTCGGAAGTGTCACCCTCTTTTTCCCCTTTATTCTTTTTTCTCTCTTTACACACATCTTTGACTTTTAAATGTAATTTTCAGTGACTAAATGTTATTATAAATTATTAACTAAGGACTATGCCTAACAATTATGTTTGATATTTATGAGATAAAGCATGCTTTTCGAGAGAAAGTACACCCTAAACTTGCCACTTTAGAGCAAGAGCGACTCTTCTATGCCGTTATCATTACACTCTTAAATGGTCTTGTCTTCGTGGCTATAGGCCTTGGTCTATGGTACTGGGGCAAAGATGTGGATCTCCTGCAGATGCTTTCAGAAGGCGGCTTTCTTGTTTTTATTGTGATCCCCGCTTTTTTCTTGGTCAAGAGTATTATCTATAACTTTATCACACTCATAGGTTATATCATCAAGACATTTATACTGCAGAACTTTGTTTTCAAGCACAAAAGCATTCTAGTAACACAGTTTTTAGAGTCTTATGCCAAAGACTTTACCTATAAACCTCACTCCTACATCTCAGAACAGCGTATTAAAGCACTGCAAATGTTTCCAGAGTTTAGTAACTATTTTGGCAATGATTATATAGAAGGGGATTTCTTTGGACACCATATAGAGTTCTCTGAAGCCATTTTTGGAAAAGAGGTGCCCTTCTCTTATAAAGAGTTTCTCCACGGCCTCATCTATATGACTGATGTTGATCTTGATAAAGAGTTTTCACTGACACTCGTTCCCGCGAGTAATATAGACAACTATGTCAAAGGGCCCAAAGAAGATGAAAACTACGCCAGAAGAGAAGATCGATTCAGTATAGAAGATGATGATTTCGAAACAGTTTTTAGAATCTATGGAAATCAGACATCTCTCTCTACAACACTCAAAGAGACACTCTTGCAGATCCATAAAAAATTTCAAGATGACATCTACATCAATGTCCATCAACGAAAACTGACCCTCTTCTTCAGAGAGGGCGATGGTACATTTTTTGAGCCCAAACTCTACCGTTCACTCAAAAACAATCAAGACACTATCACCTTTTTTGAGCACTTCCAAAACCTCATCACCGTAAAAAAGGCTTTTGGGTCTTAGATGCTAAAGCCCTACTTTACAGGCACTATTTGTATGATCTCTTTTCCTGAGAGATAAGCGCTGTCTGTCGCTTCGAGATGGTTATAGTGGATCATCTGCTGTATATCTTTGACATAAGCCATACCCCGTTCAGAGTACTTGTCTAAAGAGGTAGCCAGTTTGTAGCCACTCACTTGTTTCCCTTGAGCACGATACTGAGCTCTCATCTTGCGCAGTTTGGCGTAGGCCTTATGTGTATTGAGGTTGAGCAGATAGGCATCTACTGCCTCTTGAGGTGTGTCAAAACGGGCTAATCCGTAGTTACCATACTCTTTACGCTGCTCTTTTGGTGCCATCCCTTTACCACTAAAGTCCCACTGTCCAAACAGAGAGTTTCCAAAAAGTGCAAAACGAGAGGTACCCCATCCACTTTCATTGGCAGCTTGGGCTAAGGCAAGTGAGACTGGAATGGCATCTGTACGTTCAAGAAGGTTTTTCAAGGATTTTTTGCTCACAGTAAAAGATTTTTCTTTTTTAACCAACTTATACTTATGGCCTAAAAACTCCAATCTCTTTAAGATCTCTTTATAGTAAGGTTCTTTTAGCTTTAATAGCTTTTCAACCTCAGCGCGTTCTTTCAACACCTTCTCATTAGAGCGCAGTATGGCGGGTCCCATAAGACGGAAAAAGAGCTCTTTTTTCAGTTTTACAGGCATATTATGGGACTCTTTAACCCATCTTTTTGGAATATCCATCAAGTAGACTCTAGGGACTTCTCTAATCCCTGCATTCCAAGCTTTTTGAGTGTAACCAAGTTCATTGAAAAGTTTGACAATATCTTGAGGGCTATGTGTTTTAACTATACGAACAGGGTAAGGTGTATCATCCGCTTTTAAACTCCCCAAAAGAAGTGAAATTACCAAAAAAGCTTTCATCAGTGTCATGGATATCCTTAGTGTAAAAATCTTGCCTCATAAAGTTTTATAGAGGTCGGTTTATGAAATAAAAGGTAATATAACATCTTTAATCTAAGGGACAAAATAATGTTTAAAAAAGTGAATATATTTAACAATGTTACAAAGACAAATATACAACCTATCGTTCACAACACTCATACATTTAACGTAAAAAGTTCAAAATGAAAAAAAGCAATTTCTATGAACGCAAGAAGCTAGAGTTATACATGCTTTTTATAGCACTTTTTCTCGCTGTGATTAGCTATTACACTTTAGACAATCCCGTCTTGGAGCGTGATGAACTTGTGGAAAAAGTGGTAGCCACACCACCAAACCTTTACTACGACAACAGCGAAAAAGCCATATGGTATGCACTCTATGCAAATGACACAAAAGCTTTAATAGTAGCCCTCGACAAACGTTATGATTATTTTTCTGAAGATGATGAAAAGATCGCTTACTCTAAAGTAGGAGAGGCCTTTAAAAATGGTGTCATTAGCTTAGAGAGTGTCAAAATCATGCACCATTATGGCCTTGATTTAAACGACTTAAAAGCAGTAGAACTCTCATGGGAGATGTACCGGTTTTTAAAAGACCGTAACATTGACCCTGAAGACAAAGATATCAGAGCCTTCTCTCCTCAACTTCAAGAAGCCATCAAAGACGCTGACATGGATCTTATGTATTACCGCTACAAACGGAGTGATGACTATTACCTCTCACAGTTGGCCAAAAAACTTCCTGCCAAAAGTGTCTTAGAAACACTTTTTTACCTTTTAGAAAATGGTTATCATCCTAAACCCCTTGTGCTTGGTTATGTTATGGCTGCACTTCTTAATAGAGAGACCATCTCCATTACCCCGCAAGTTGTTCAAAAGTTCAAAGCCTTAGGGCTAAAACTCGTTGAAAGACATGAACCTGCTGTCTACCCAGATACTGAGAGTTACTTAGTTCTGCAGGCACTTACTTATCATCACCTCAACAACATTCCCCTCATTCAAGCCCTACAAGACACTGGCCTTGATGTCAATGCCCTTGATTACTTTAACTACCACATCATATACCACCTCTGTAGTCATCTTAGTGACACTCAATTTACAGAGAAGAAAAAGGGGATACAGTACCTGTTAGATGCGGAGCTTATACTCGCGCACAAAGACCTTGAGTCCTGTTCTCGTGATGAGATCAAACAACTTCTTGAGATGGACAGGGGAACTTATAAAGAGAACCTCATGTGGTACCAAAACCAGACAGAGCCTTCGCTCTCTTACCAAATCAACCAACTGCTCTACAACCCTATCATCTTAAGCATACTTTTTTTAGTGGTAGCACCGCTCTTTGTACTCTTTATAGTTATTGGCATTATTGTTTTGATTTATAAAAATAGAAAAAAATACACAAAATCTTAGGAGAAAACATGCAGATTAAAGTAGGCATCATCAACAAATTCTTACTTACATTAGAGTTTTTCCCTCTCTTGTTTTGGCTGTTTTTTGCACTTGGAACTGCAGTAACAGGGTCTACAACCTCATACTTCATCTTAATAACCCTTGCTATCGTGAGTATGGTCTCCATCTTAACCATCATGGTGAAAATGGTCTTTAACAAAAACATAGACAAGATGTACATCTACTATGCCCACCTTGGGGTACCCGTCACCTTCATAGGTTTCATCTCACTCTTACTTAACGATGACCTCAACAACTACAGTACCACACCCCCTATCTCTATGTTATCAGCAGGGATTGTTGTTTTTATACCCTATTTACATATTATGTTTTTATATTTTTTGAACACCCCACCTTCTAAAAAAAAATCACCTTTTTTTAAAAACCTTAGACGCAAGTTTCTGCCCACTTTATCTTTACAAAGTGAGATTAAAGATGTCGTCTATCTGAACTTTTTGGTGGATATAGAAGCCATAAACTACAACCTGCCAAAAGGGGTCTCGCTCATTAACATCCAAGGCAAAACCCTCTTCACTATCTTAACCTACCAACATGGGCATTTCCGTCCGCAACTTTTCAGAGGTTTCAAAGCACCCTTCCTCTCACCACTGCAGAGTAATTGGCGTTTTTATGTCGATGGCTATGAAGGTAAAAAAGTAGAAAGTACCATCTTGTTTGTACAAAATTTCTTAAGCTCACAAATCATAACAACACTCTCATTAATAATGAGCGATGCTATGAATACACGCTATACCAAACCCTTTAGACATGAAAAGCTAAACAACAGCTACCACACAACGCTTACTCAAGCATCCACAACCCTTTTACACGCTCAAGTCTCACCTGCTTCAGAGCATAACATTCCTTCAGAACTTTTAGACTTTTTTGGTTCTGAAGCGGCACTCTTGGAGTATCTCTGTCATCAAGATTATGCCTACAACTACACCAACGATAAAAAGCTCTGCCAAAGTAACATCTCACTTGACTACGATATCACCAAACTCCAAGCGCTCCATGTTGACAGTTTTGCAAGTGAGTGGATACAACAACATCTTGGCAGTGTCACGCCCTTTGCTTTTTTAATGCCAGAGGTGACACTCAAAACAGTTGCTGAGGATATTTTATAATGGCTGGGAAAAATCGCCCTTCTCAAAAAGAGAATTTAGACTTCTCAAAACAGACCCCTATCTACTCACAAGCCAAGTCATCACTTTTTGGCATCTGGTTTGGTGCACTCGGGGTCTCTCTTATCGCCATTCCCATCTACACAAGAGGTCTAGAACAAGCAAACAACACGGGGGTAAAAATCTTACTCATGGCTATTATCTTGTTAGCGATGTTTTTGATGTACTCCGCCATACGCGAGACCTTAAGCTGGTTCTTTCATGGCCGTACCCCACTCTTTCTTGACCCACCCACTCCTGCTGTAGGAGGAGAGATAGGAGGTACTGTTGTGTTAAACCACCGTTACCCTTTAGACGCTAAGTTTAAAGTCACTCTCTCTAACCACTACGTCTACACCACCACCTCCAGAGACACCAGCCGTTCAGGAAACGGACAGACCCGAACCACCCATCACAGTGACTTGATGTGGCGTGAAAGTTCTTATGCACACATCATCAACCAGGGAGATCAAAGCGCCTTAGAGTTCTGTTTTAACGTACCAAAATCCCTCAAGCCGACACAAGGAAGCGCCGACTCTGGTTACACCTGGGAAGTGAGTATCGTTTTAGAAGAGACCAAACTTCGTTTTATGCGTACCTTCACCATAGAAGCAAAAAACGGTAAAGAGACCTCCAAGTACCTAAGCGTTAAAGCATCTAACAGTCTCTCAGAGTATAAGACCCAGGCTACCCTATACTCCGAGCTACCGCTTACTCAAGAAGATGAGACCTACCACTTGCATTATCTTCCCTTCACCGCTTCAGACGCCAGTCTAGCCATCATCATCTTTGCAAGCATCTTTGGGGTCATAGGTTTGGGGATCTTACTTTTTGCAGATGCTGGTCTGGCTTCATTTGTCGGCTCTCTCTTTTTTATGATGGGTTCTGTCGGCATAATCTATGGACTTTATGAGTACTTTTTAGAGACACGCATCACCATTACCAAAGAGAAAGTTAGCGAAAAGCTCTTTTTGTTTGGTATCCTAATAAAAGAGACAGAGATCGACCTAACACAAAGTTTTAAGCTCATCTACCTTGATCTTTTTAAACAGGTTCCCAAGAAAAAGTCTAAAGGCTTTAACAAGATGATGGTCGCCATTACTCAAGACAAAAAGCATATTATCCTTGTCAAATATGTCAAAAGCCAAGACAAGATCAAAAAAATGTTTCATTTCTTTAATAAACTGCTGAGAGATAAGTAGGTACTTACTATGAAAAATGTACACTATCACACATCATTTCACTGAAGGTAATATTATGGGCGAATTAGCATCACAACTTCTTTTACTCTTTATCGGTGCTGTAGTTTTTGTCGTGCTGGTTGTATCCGGGCTTATTTATCTTTATGTTCGTCATACTCAAAAAGAGTCTTCCAACACCCCTCTCTCAGACCAAGAGCGCACCTACCTTTCAGGTGTTGCACAACAAGTAGGTCTCATCAGCATTTCGAGTTTCGCTCTGCTTGCCACCAGTTGGTTTCCTGACCTTACTCTTAAGCTCTCAGACTTTGACTTTTCCTATGGCGTTCCTGTTCTCATCGTCTATCTTGCTTATCTTCTTTACAGCAAATTACAGGATCCCGGCGCACTACTTCTTCTTGCATTTGTCATCTCTGTTCTCGATATGATAACCATCTTACTATGGTTCGCCATCCCTGAAACTTTAAGTAGCTTTTATCAAGATTTTGCCATCTTGGCCAAGGTCTTGTTTACATTTTTAGAAAATGGAACACTTCTTGTGCTGCTTCTCTTTTTTATAAAGCACAGTATTAACAGCGGGTTTAAAACACTCTATATCATTTTTTTGCTACTGTATATCACACTTATCTTGATCTTTCAAACTACCAATATCATTTTCTACTTTGAGTGGGCGAATATCTATCTGGCATCTTATGTACTCACACTCTTTACATTCACGGCTTTTGTAGAGATGAGAGCTCGTGTCAATGCATAAAGGTCTATTTGCACAACCTACACAACTATAGCTCTTTAGACGCCCGCATTAAAAACACTGGGTACTTCCTATTATTTTCTTTTTTAAAGGTATAGGCCTCTATAAAAGTCACATCTCTGAAACCATTTTCTTCTGCCAGTTTGGTTAGGAGGGCTTGTTCAAAACCGTAGTGGTGGACACCCTTGTTGCCATCATCATGAAAGCTGCCGTCTTCTTTGTCAAGGTCGGCGATGGCTATAAACCCATCAGCTCTTAAAAGCGTAGAAAACTTTTGGAACAATGCTTCTAAATCTTCTATATGATGCATACTCATAGAACTGACGATACCATCAAATAGCATTTTATTTTCATATTTCAATATATCACTATGCACCGTTGTGACCTTCGATCCACCCCAAGACTTTGTATTCTCTTCCAACTTCTTTAACATCTCACTTGAAAAGTCAAGTGCTGTAATCTCCTTTACAAAAGGGATAAGGTGCTTGGTCATAAGGCCTGTACCTGCTCCAAAATCTAAGAGATGCATCTCTTTGGACAAGGGTACATTTTTAATTATAGTCTCTGCTATGCTCGACGCAAGTTCGCGCCTACGCTCTGAACCATCCCACTCTTTTGCTTTTTGATCAAACCTTGACATCGCTTGTCCTTATAAAATTTCTCTTTATCAATGTATCATAAAACCTGTTTTATCTCCAAATCATAAGCGTATCTTCATCTTTTATAAACTCTATAAATATACTTTAGTCCCTAAGACTAAAGTTGTTGACTTGTTGCCTTAATTTTTGTAAAATTCCGACCATAAAATATATATTACATATAAAGGATACACATGAACTTTGAACCACTTGGAAAACGTGTACTTGTTTCACGTACAGAAGAAGCTAAAACGACAGCGTCAGGGATCATTATTCCTGACAATGCTACAGAGAAACCATCAACTGGAAAAGTTGTTGCTGTCTCTACAGAGGTAGAGAACGTCAAAGTTGAAGACGTTGTTGTCTTTGGCAAGTATGCGGGCAATGAGTTTAAGGTAGAGGGCGAGAACTATCTCATCTTAGAACTCGACGACCTTTTTGGAATCATCAAATAACTATTAAAATATAAGGAGAACAATTATGGCAAAAGAAATTCACTATTCAGACAATGCACGTAACGCCCTCGCAGAGGGTGTTCAAAAACTAACCGACGCAGTAAAAGTCACTATGGGGCCACGCGGCCGTAACGTTTTGATACAGCGTTCATACGGTGCACCTGTTATCACTAAAGATGGTGTTTCAGTAGCACGTGAGGTCGAGCTTCAAGACCCTCTAGAGAACATGGGCGCACAACTGGTCAAGCAGGTCTCTGCTAACACAGCAGACGAAGCAGGAGACGGTACAACTACCGCTACTGTTCTTGCCAACGCTATCTTCACAGAAGGTCTTCGTAACATCACTGCTGGTGCAAACCCAGTAGAGGTCAAGCGTGGTATGGACAAGGCGATGACTGAGATCTTGACACACCTTACAGAGGCTTCTATGAAAGTCGCGGGTAAAAAAGAGATTGCACAGGTCGCAAGTATCTCTGCAAACTCTGACACTAGCATTGGCGACATGATTGCTGAAGCGATGGACAAGGTAGGTCAAGACGGTGTCATTACTGTTGAAGAGGCTAAAGGTATCAGTGACGAACTTGATGTTGTTGAGGGTATGCAGTTTGACCGCGGGTACCTCTCTCCTTACTTCATCACCAACACAGAGAAGATGACAGCAGAGATCGAACAACCATTTATCTTGATGTTTGATGGTAAGATCTCTAACCTAAAAGACATCCTTCCTGTTCTTGAGCAGGTACAAAAGACCAACCGTCCGATGCTTATCATCGCTGAAGATGTTGAGGGTGAAGCATTGGCAACATTGGTTGTTAACAAAATGCGTGGTATCTTGAACATCACTGCAGTCAAAGCACCAGGCTTTGGTGACCGTCGTAAAGCTATGTTACAAGACATCGCCATCTTGACTGGCGGTCAGATCATCTCTGAAGAGATCGGTCGTACACTAGAGTCAACCACTATCGAAGATCTTGGACAAGCATCACGCGTAGTCATCGACAAAGACAACACGGTCATCGTAAATGGTGTCGGTTCTAAAGAGGCGGTTGCTTCTCGCATCGCTGAGATCAAAACACAGATGGAGACAACGACTTCTGAGTATGACAAAGAGAAACTTCAAGAGCGTCTTGCCAAGCTTTCTGGTGGTGTTGCCGTGATCAAAGTCGGTGCCGCAACAGAGACAGAGATGAAAGAGAAAAAGGACCGTGTAGACGATGCACTTTCAGCAACTAAAGCAGCTGTTGAAGAGGGTATCATCATCGGTGGTGGTGCAGCACTTGTACGCGCAGCATCCAAGGTCTCTCTACCAGAGTTAGAAGGCGACCAGAAGATAGGTTGTGAGATCATCCTACGCGCTGTAAAAGCACCGGTCAAGCAGATCGCTACCAATGCAGGATTTGACGCGGGTGTTGTTGTAAATGCCATCGAAACAGCAGACAATGACACTACAGGCTTCAATGCAGCAACAGGCGAGTACGTCGACATGTTCGAAGCGGGTATCATCGATCCACTTAAAGTAGCACGTGTTGCCCTAACCAACGCAACATCAGTTTCAAGTATGCTTCTCACCACAGAAGCAACGATCCATGACATCCCAGAACCAACACCACCGGCACCAGCTGGCGGTGACATGGGCGGCGGAATGCCAGGTATGCCAATGGGCATGTAATCAGCTAAGGCTGATGCTCTTACTCAACATAGGAGTTTCTTGAACTCCTATACTATCTCCCAGTTTCTACTTCTAAAATCAACAACACTTATCGTCTTATAAAATACTGATATTACACAGTTAGAAAACTTGTATTAACGCTATAACGTGAAATATAAGTACGCTAATTTCTAAAAGTGGTATTAACCCCGAAAATGACATAGAATAGAATTGACGAAAAGCTTGCTTTCAAGGGCTATTTTTTCTTTAATCAAGGCAGAATCTGACGAAGCATACTTATGTATGTGAGTTAGTTGATAACGCCGAGTAAAGGAAAAAGAGTCATTGAAAGTGGCTCCGGATACTGGATTCGAACCAGTGACCAAGTGATTAACAGTCACCTACTCTACCGCTGAGCTAATCCGGAATGTTTGATAGGGCGAGATTATAGTAGATGGAAGCTTTAAAGTCAAGTAATTTTACTTACTTTTTGCGTTTTCTTTCTAAGTTTTCTACAGGTACGTAAAATTCCAGTTTTGCACGTTCTATAACGTCTACTTTTTTACTCTTTACTAACGCTAAAAGTCTCTCTGTACTCTTTTTGTCAAACAAAATTTCTACATCTTCAGGTGTTAAGGGACGTTTATCTAAAGTGTTAATGATTTCAGCGTCACTGTAAGAAGACTGAGAGAATTCGGCATGGACTCTTGAAGCAATGTTAATAGGTAGAGAGGCGTCAAACTGCTGGGCTATGTTTACCAACTCACCATAACTAATCCCCTCAACAGGATAAGCCGGAGGGCGGTCTATCGTACCTATATCTATGCGTAGTGCCTTGAGTTTGTGAAGTACACTGTTGAGCTTGGCAACTTCTTGTTTAGTATCGTTAAGTCCTCTTACAAACAAAATCTCTATAAAAAGTTTACCTGTGTAGACATCACTGAAACGCACTACAGCATCTATAAGTTTTGAGAGGTCTATCGCTTCATGTGGTCGGTCTATTTTTCTAAATATATCCGTACTCACCGCGTCAAGAGAGAGTTTTACTTGGTCAAGGTCTAGGAGGGAGTTAAATACATTCTCATCTACTAAGGCTGCACTGTTAGTTAAAATCAGCGTCTCTTTGCTCTCTTTAATCTTGTCTATCTCTGAAATAAGTTCTTTTAGATGTGGGTAAAGTGTAGGCTCACCATTTGCGGTTAGTGTAATCTCATCAATGTTACTGTGTTCTTGAAGGGCAGTTTGTAAGTCAGTGATAATACTTTGTACACTGGGTGTTTTAGTTTGAATATCAACTGTAGTAGCAGGAGCTAATTCACAGTAAAGACAATCGAAATTACACTGTTTATGAGAGGGGGAGAGATCGATACCCAAACTCACACCGAAACGGCGAGAGTGAACAGGGCCAAAGATAGTGCTCAATATATTACTTTTTACTCACGCGTTGACATTCGCGGACGAAGTGCTTGGCATTTTCTACTGGAACATCCGGTAAGATACCGTGACCGAGATTAAAAATGTGGCGCTTTGAATTCATAATAGACTGTATCTTCTCTACAGATTCTGTCGTCTTCTCTTTTGAGTAGAGACGTGTTGGTTCCATGTTGCCTTGAAGAACGTACTTGTCGCCAAGTTTCTCTTTAGCCAGTTCCATAGGTGTTGACC
>JALSUN010000029.1 GCA_027061425.1 Helicobacteraceae bacterium | reverse complement strand
CTCTTGAGCAAGTTAAGAGTGGCGGTTAAAGAAAAATTTCCCGGAGTCAATGAAGTGGAAAAAATGGTGGAACTCACGCAGACCCCTGTACTTATTACAAAACCGATGCGATTTGGTAAGCATAAGGGAAAAACAGTGCAAGAATTGGCACTAGAAGATGCAGGTTATCTGAAGTGGATGCTTGAAAACATGCAAAACCTTGATGAAGACATGCGTTATACCATCAAACAAGCACTCTCTTAATCTACCTCTTCAAGTAGTTTTCTATTATTAATACTACTTTCGCGATAGAGGTCTAAAATCATATAGGTGACAAAAGTAATCATCATCACTATAAAGATAATCCCCATGCCCAGTCCTAAAAAAGTACTCTTTTCATGAGAAAAAATAAGCCCTAAGCTAAAGATAGCAAGGGCTAAAATGATAGTGATTAAAAGTACGCCTAAGTTAAATAGTGAATGCTTCAATGTAGCCTCCTTAGATATTATAGGTCTTATTGTAAAGATAAAAAGTGTGAAAATTGTGTGAGACTTAACACAATCTTGTAAAAAAGAGATGTAAACAGTTGTAATCTCAAAAACACTATAATAACTTATGACTTTTGAAACACTACACCATAAAAACATCATGATGTTCGGTAAAAGCAGAGCTTTACCTGCAGATGAGTTTTCCAAGCAGTTACAACTTCAAGAGATAGAACTTGTTTCAGATGAAAAGAGTGGGGTTGAAGTGATCGTTCAAGGCCGCATGGTCAACCCTGTGGAACAAGACCACCTCGATAGACTCTATGAACAAAAAGTGGCACCGATCATAGAGGTCGATGCTTTGGAACAATGGCTCTGTAGTAAAATCGATGCTGACAACTTGTTGATGAGTCTCAAATTAAGCGCTGACAGAGAACGACTGATGGGTTACCTTCAAAACCCTTTTATAGACAATGCACTTTTTTTACGTCTTTTAAATCTCTATGATTGGGAAGGTGAAGGCTTTTTTGAAAATGATGATAATCGTGACATTACCGCAGCACTCATCAGCCGTTTTTATGAAAACATAGAGCGTAACCATAATGTACAGTATGCCAACATGGGACTTATGCACCTGCTCAACCAGAGTAAAAACAGTGAGTTGGCAGAGACCATCGCCTTGCTTGCACCACTGCAACAGGCACTGAAAAATGGGTGTGACAACTCAACTCGAAAGATCTTAAATGCTATCGCTCTACATCCAAGCACTACAACGAGAGTTTTAAAACAGTATTTGAAAAATGGCAACGATGATATACAGATGCTCATCGCGATGCGTCATGATCTCAACCCCGCTTTACAGCAGTTTTTACTGAACTTGAAAAAGCCTGTGATTCATGAAGTCCTCTCTTTAAATTCAACACTTCAGCATGAGACAAACCTTATCCTTTTAGAGGAGTTTGGTGAAAATGTAGCCAAACATATTACTTTAGACAGTAAGCTTTTTGAAACTCTTGAAGAGAAATATGCGCTCTCTTTGGCACAAAATGGCTCCTTGACAGAAGAGATGCAGAAGGCTCTATTTTCTAAAGGCGTGGCTGTTCAGAAAGTCCTTGCGACAAATCCTCATCTCGAACCTTCTGTTTTTGAAGCACTTGTTGAGCTGGAAGATAATGATGTATTGGCTGCAGTTATAGGCAATACACTGATGACAACCTCCTTGATAAACAGACTATATGCGCGTAAAAACAGTGCGCTGTATGAGGCGATTGGCGGAAGTCCTAAAACAGAAGCTTCTGTGTTGGAAGCGTTATCTCAAGTAAGTGATATAGAAGTATTAAAAGCCTTAGCAAGAAACCCAGCAACACCAATAGACCTTTTGTATCAGTTCCAACTTGACAGTCGTTTGTCTCGGGCAGTGAAAGAGAATGAGAGTTTTGGAAAACATATACAGAGAGACAACATTGGTTGGGATGTTTGATGAATGATGAATGTTGAATGAAAAGAGAAAAATAAGAAGGGATTGTGATGTGTAATTTTGAAAAAGTGAGAAGATATGCGTGGAAATGAACTGAGTGCGTCTATTGCAGCAATGGTGAAAGCACAGATACCGGTTTTTGTCTGGGGACCACCGGGGATTGGTAAGTCCTCCATCGTTAAACAGATGGCGAAGGCAGAGGGTTATGACTTTATAGATCTTCGTTTGGCTTTGATGGATCCCACAGATTTAAAAGGGATCCCTTTTTATGACAAAGCGTCACATCAGGCACTCTGGGCACCCCCTGCATTTTTGCCAAGTTCGGGGAGGGGAATTCTCTTTTTAGATGAGCTAAACTCTGCGCCTCCTGCAGTGCAAGCGTCTGCTTATCAACTCATTCTTGATCGACAGGTTGGAGAGTATAAACTGCCTGATGGTTGGGCTATAGTAGCGGCTGGAAATCGTGAAGGGGATCGTGGTGTTGTGTACAGGATGCCATCACCACTTGCCAACCGTTTTGTACATCTTGAGATGGATGTCAGTGTGGAAGATTGGCGGGCGTGGGCTTTTGAAGCAGGTCTCGACACAAGGGTCATCGCCTATATTGCTTATAAAAATGAAGACCTTTTTAGTTTTGATCCTACAGAAAATGAAAAGAGTTTTGCGACACCAAGAAGTTGGGAGTTTGTTAGTGGACTACTTCAGAGTGAGATGGATGCCAAACTACTTTTAGAGACCATAAGTGGTGCCATAGGTAAAGCACGCGCGGTTCAATTTTTAAGTTTTGCCAAGGTGATGCATAAACTTCCTGATATTGAGAAGATTTTAGAGACAGGCAGTGGTGATTACCCTGAAGAGGTAGAAGTTTTACATGCACTCTCTACGGGACTGGTGATGGGCGTGCAAAAGAACCCAACACCTGAACGTATGGAGGCCCTTTTAGAGTACACTATGTCACTACAGAGTGAGTTTTCCGTGATGATCATTCAAGACTTACAGCGTGCAGGTCACACTATGGAGTCCCTACCTGCATTCTCACGATGGGTAGGAAAGTTTGCCTACCTTCTGGCCTGATGCAGACCCCACTACAGCGCAAGATCTCAGAGGCTAAGGCAAAACTGCTTGTAGATTATCCCTATTTTGGTACCTTGGCCTCACGTTTAGAACTCAAACAAAATGATAATATTCAAGCCTATTTGAGTGATGGTACCCGCTTTGAATATAATGATCAATACCTCTCAGACTTGACACAAGAGGAGCTCTCCTTTGCCCTCTCTAATGGTGCTATGCACGCGGCTCTTGCGTATGATAACCGTCAAAACAACCGTATGTCTTGGCTTTGGCAACTGGCCACGGACCATGCTATTAATGCGATGTTGGTCGCCAATGGTCTTGAGGCGCCTATGGAAGTTGTGGTCGATCCTCGTTTTGAGGGAATGTACGCCGAAGAGATTTACGCTATTTTAAAAGATGACATTCAAAATGAAGCGTTTGATGACGATGATTCCAATGAAACTGGTTTTAATGAAGAAAATCAAAAGAAGCAAGAGCAACTCAAAAATGCAGAGGGTGACCATGACCCAGAAAAAAAACGTGAACAGATGCAGGTTGAAAATGAGTATAGGCAAGAGCAGATAGCACAAGAGGAGATGTTTGAGCAGTTTGCCAATGATGCTTTAGAAAAGATGAACAGACAGGGAGACCTTCCTTTAGATATAGAGCGTTTTTTTACACTTCATGATAGCTCTAAAATCAACTGGAGAGAGCAACTCTATAGGGCGATAGACAGGCATTACTATGATGATTACCGTATGATGCCTCCCTCTAAAAAATTGCTTTATAGCGGTATCTACCTACCGTCACTCTACAGTGATACGCTGCGATTAAGCATCGCTATAGACAGTTCGGGCTCAGTAGACGAGGTCCTTTTGGGTACTTTTTTAAGTGAAATCACCTCTATTCTCATACACTTTCCAAGCTATATTATTGATCTCATTGTCTGTGATGCCAAGATACAGAGTTATAGACAAATTTTGTCAGGAGAAGTGTTAGAGGTGACATTAAAAGGTGGAGGTGGCACAGACTTTCGACCTGTCTTTGAATTGATAGAGAGAGAACTTACCCTACCAGCACTTCTGCTCTATTTTACAGATACTGAAGGGACCTTTCCCACATCAACACCCTTTTACGATGTACTTTGGGTAAGTGCTACAGCATCGAAGGTACCTTTTGGAGAGGTTTTGGAGATTGAAGCGTAAGGCGCTAAGGCTTTAGCTGTCGGAGACAAAGAGTAGGTACTTTTTCTCTGCAAGAGACTCTCCAAAACCTATAATCTCTTCATCTATTCGTGCTCCCTCTTTTGAGAAAGAGAGATGGAGTGTGTACATCATCTCTTTGTTGGCAAGGGTGTTGAGCTCCTGAACCAGTGTTGTGATGTCAATAGCACGCTCTTTTCCCAAGTAAAAGTAGACCTTTTCTTGCTCTTTGTCAACACTGTACCTTGTGATATTACTCTGCCAAGAGGGTCTCATGTTTCCATTGTCTTGAGCTTGGAGTCCCATAGCTTGTAGAGAAAATGTACCATCGTTGTTAATGGCACTGCGGATATCGTCAATGAGGTCTATAACATATTTCATGGTTGGATTCTTTGTGGTAGGGTAATGGTGAGGACTGCGCCTTGATCGTCATTTGAGGCTTGTAGGGTACCTTGGCAGTGTTTTTGAATGATGAGTTTAGACATATAGAGTCCAAGACCCATTCCGTTTTTTGCTTGTTTGGTAGAAAAATAGGGGTCGAAAATCTTTTCAAGATCTGCCTCCTTGATCCCGCCTGCGTTGTCTCTAATAACAATGTATATGCTCTCCAACTCTTGATAGGCATGTATCCAGACACTACGAGCGCCTTCTTTTTCTTTCAAGGCGTCCAGTGCATTTTTAATGATGTTCATTAAGACTTGGGTCAATTCACTTTCAAGACTGTTGATGGGGATGTTCAAATCATCCTGAAGCATAATGTTGGCCTGCGCATTGTTGGTGGCAGGTGAGAGGATGGAGAGTACTTGGGTGATAGTACGTGAGAGGTTAAAGGTACTTTGTTCTTTGTTGGATGTATAAAAATCTCTGAAGTCATCAATAGTTTTAGAGAGAAGAGCGGTACGTTTGTCAATAGTAGTCAGCTCCTTTAAGAGGGCTTCATTAGAGATCTCTTCATCTAACGCGATAGTGAGTTGTAGTTTAGAAGAGATAGCTGCGATAGATGAGAGAGGTTGTCTCCATTGATGGGCAATCATCGCTATCATCTCTCCCATTTTAGCCAATCGTGACTGTTGTAACATGGCCTCATCTTTTTTACGAATATCTTCGACGGCTTCTTGAACTTTAGTCTGGAGTGAGTCATTAAGTGAGATGAGTGAAGCTTCCAGATCGAGCATCTTTTGAGTATAGGCTTTAACTGCTATGGTTAAGACAACGAGACCTGTAATGGCAGTGGTGATGGCTAAAGAGGAGAGGTTAAGGTTGACATAGATGTTAGCGATAAGGATAATGAGTATAGATGCTGCTGCTGTAATGTATCCGAGTAGCAGACCGCCTGTAAAAAAGGCCAGTAATACGGTGATGTAAAACCACATCATCCTAAATTCATCTCCGGGAATGTTAACAAGTGCTGAGGTGAAGGTGAGTAGACTGGACAAAAGCATTAGTGAGTTGATGAGACCATAGTAACTTTTGTTGTGACGCAGTGAGATGATAAGAAGAAGGTTTACAAGAGCAAATGCCATGTTGACCTTAGTATGAAAGGCACCGATGGGAGAGAAGCCTAAATAGTACATCGCCACAAAGGCTGTAGAGGTAAAAACGATGATTAACATAATGGTGTTAAGGAGACGGTACTTGAATTTTAGAGAGAGCTCTCGATTACTGAAATGATGGCCACTCTCTAAAAAGTTGATAATAAAATTTTTCATAACAAAATTGTAGCCAAAGTATTATGATTTTTGATACGATGCGTATTTGCTATAAAAATAGAGAGGGGAAGATGGTAGTGTAGATTTACAAGTGAGATAAAGGCTTGTATAAAAGAGTACTTAAAAACAGAAAAAGATGTGACAAAAAGCCTCTTTTTACTTCAAAACGGTATAATAAAGTAATAAACTATGTTGAGAACAGCACAATATTTTATGTCCAATAAGATACAACAAGAAGGAATTTTTTTGCAACCAACTGTAGAACCTATGACAAAATTTGGCTATGAACGCCTGCAACAAGAGTCAAACCACCTAAAATTAGACATTCGCCCCGGTGTTATTAAAGCTATTGAAGAAGCGGCAGATATGGGTGACCTCAAAGAGAACGCTGAGTATCATGCGGCTAAAGAACAACAAGCAAACATAGACCGCCGTCTACGAGAGATTGGCGAGATGCTTAACAGTGCGCAGATCGTTGATCCAACAGCACTGAACCATACCCGTGTCAGTTTTGGATCGACGGTTGTTTTAGAAGATGTAGAGACAGAAGATGAGGTGACCTACACCATTGTCGGTGGTTGTGAGAGCAATCCTGACATAGGACTTATCTCATTTAACTCACCTCTGGCCAAACAGATTCTGGGTAAGGAAGAGGGAGATGAACTTAAAGTACATCTGCCTGGTGGGGTGAAAGAGTTTGAAGTTTTAGAAGTAAAGTATCAAGAAATTGTGTTTGAGTGTCATGATTAAAGTTGCTGTTATAGGGGCTAGCGGTTATACCGGTCTCGAACTCATAAAGATGATTATCAACCATCCCCATTTTGAACTCTCTTATGTGGCTACAAGTGAAGGTGGAGTTACATTGACTGAACTTCACCCCTCTTTAAAAGGGGTTATTGAACGAGATGTTTATAAAGCAGATGCTAAAGAGTTGGCGAAGAACTGTGAACTTGCGTTTTTAGCATTACCACACCAAACAGCAATGGGATTTGTCAAAGAGTTGATGGCTTTAGATGTTAAGGTTGTCGATCTTTCTGCTGATTATCGTCTTAAACAAGAGACCTACGAGGCACATTATTGCGAACATATAGATGTAGAAAACCTAGATCATGCGGTTTATGGTCTGCCTGAGATGTATCGGGATTCTATTAGAGAAGCACGTTTGGTAGCTAACCCTGGGTGTTATCCGACTGCAGCCATTTTAGGACTGCTTCCTTTTGTCTCGTACATTGATGAAAATTATCCTATATTTATAGATGCAAAAAGTGGGGTAAGTGGTGCGGGTAAAAAGTGTACTTCGAGCACACATTATATTGCTATTAATGAAAATATTTTTGCTTATAAACCATTTGCACACCGTCATGAACCTGAGATTCATGAGAAGCTTTTTTTAAAAAGCAACAAAAGTTTTGACATTAATTTTGTACCACATCTTATTCCTGCTACGCGTGGGGAACTTATAGATGCCTACATGTTGATTACTCAAGAGATAGACCCTATTGCAGTACTTAAAGCCTATTATAAAGATGAGCCGTTTGTACGAATTTTTGAAGGTCCTGTTGATATTAAGTCATGCGCCGGAACAAACTTTTGTGATATCTATGCACAAGTGAAAGGGAACAAACTTTATGTTAATAGCAGTATTGACAACATTGTTCGTGGTTCATCTTCACAAGCGATTGCCAATGCCAACTTAATGATGGGCCTTGCCGAGAATGCAGGTATTCCCAATATTGCGTATGTCCCATAGTTCTATTAAACTTTTAGAGGGTGCCATCTTTATAAGTGATGCGCACTATTCGTTTAAACATCCAGAGTTACTTGCCTTTTTAAAGGCACTGCGTACTCAAAAAATCCAAACACCACAACTCATCTTGATGGGCGATGTGTTTGACCTTCTTTTTGGTGGCATTAGTGCAACAGTAGTGAGAAATCAAGAAGCTGTTGATCTTATTAATACCCTTAGCGATAATATCGAGATACTCTATCTTGAGGGTAATCATGACTTCAACCTCGCTTCTATTTTTCCTGGTGTAACCGCTTTTAGTATAAAACAACAACCTATTGAATGTGTTTATAAAAGCAAAAAAATAGCTTTAGCCCATGGTGATTTTAATGCACCCTTAGGCTATAGAACATACACCGCACTCATACGCAATCCTTTTATTTTAAAAACCTT
This sequence comes from Helicobacteraceae bacterium, assembly GCA_027061425.1. Lineage (GTDB taxonomy): Bacteria > Campylobacterota > Campylobacteria > Campylobacterales > Sulfurimonadaceae > Sulfonitrofixus. The sequence continues at coordinate 6,488 of JALSUN010000029.1, read as the reverse complement.
AGGTTTTGTAAACCGTATCGGAAAAGATTTCATCTTAAAAGGTCTTGATGCAAAACTTGAACGTAAGGATGATTGTCATGAGATGTTTACGTTTGAGAAGTATGTAGGTAAACATTTAGAAGGTGTTCCTTTAACGTCATATAGTATGTTTATAGAGGGTCACCATCATCAAGATAAGTCTTGGAGTTTAGAGGGATGTCAGTATGTTAACCTTCCTGCTTTTGCTTGTGGACTGAAGTACATGCGTTTTGAAAATTCATCTTTAACACACGAGACGTTTGAGGTAGAAAAAGATGCCTAACAGTCTGCATCTGTTGGTGCGCCACGAATCAGAAGCGACCATTGTTCGTTTTGAAGGTGTTCCCAACCTGCAAAAACTTTGTATTGTTCAAAAGCGCCTACAACGTACCTTCTCTTCACTAGACAAAAAAAATGTAGTGTGGGAGTTTGATGGTTTAGAACGTATGGATTCCGCCTTAGCTGTAGTCGTCGCTAAACACACTTTTTTAGCAAAGCAAAAAGGTATAGAAGTTCAAAAGCAAGGGATGAACCGTGAAGTAGAGAAAATGCTTCATATGGCAGAGACCCATAGCCATTTTGGAGCGAATCATGTGAGTACAAAACAAGGTATTCTCGCTGACATTGGAGAAAATAGTTTAGAGCGTTTAGAGAAACTTCTAGCTTTTTTCGCATTTTTTGGACAGACAACCCTCATCTTCTTTCAGATGCTTTATAACATTCGTAGTCTGCGTTGGAAAGAGACAGTTTTTGAGGTGTATGAGAGTGGTATCAAGGTACTGCCGATTGTCATTTTGACCATGTTTTTAGTGGGAGTTGTCGTGGCTTACCAATCTTCTTCTCAACTGAAACTTTATGGTGCCAATATCTTTATTGTTGACATGTTAGGTATCTCTATTTTACGTGAGTTGGCACCTATGTTGGCAGCCATCATCGTTGCCGGAAGGAGTGGGTCTGCTTACGCAGCGCAGATAGGTGTTATGAAGATAACAGAAGAGTTGGATGCTATGAGAACGATGGGGTTTAATCCTTACGCTTTTTTAGTGGTACCGCGTATGTTGGCACTGATGTTGATGATGCCCATTCTCATTTTTTTCGCTGATATGGCAGGGCTTCTTGGTGGGATTTTAATCGCCAAGGTAGATCTGGGTCTCACACCTCATATCTTCATGGAACGGTTTACAGCGGTTGTAAATGTTAAGCACTTTTGGATAGGTCTGTTTAAAGGGCCATTCTTTGCCATGCTCATAGCAAGTATCGGTATCTATAGAGGGTTACAGGTCAAAAATGATACACAGAGCATAGGATTTAACACTACAAAGTCTGTGGTTGAAGCTATTTTTGCAGTCATCATCTGTGATGCATTTTTCTCTATAGTCTTTACAAATTTGGGGTACTGATGCAGAGTATATTAAAAGTACAAGAGGTAGAGACACGTTTTGGGGAAAACCTGGTACATGATGGGATCAATCTTCATGTCAAAGAGGGTGAGATCTATGGGTTTTTGGGGCCAAGTGGATGTGGCAAGTCGACATTGATGCGTGAGGTTATAATGCTTGAACATTTTTCTAAAGGCTCCATAGAACTCCTCGGTCATAAGTTAGAGAACATTAAGGCAAAACAGGCGCAAGAACTACGACTGCAATGGGGTGTTCTTTTTCAGAGTAATGCACTTTTTACCTCATTGACAGTGTTTGAGAACATCGCACTTTCACTTCATGAGTATACAAAGTTTTCTAAAGAGATGATACGTGATATTGTCTCTTTTAAGCTGGACATTGTGGGGCTAAAGCAGTCTGATGGTGCGCTCTTTCCTTCACAAATAAGTGGGGGTATGAAGAAAAAAGCAGCACTGGCGCGTGCTTTGGTAATGGACCCTAAAGTTCTGTTTTTAGATGAACCCACCTCTGGACTTGACCCTATCTCTGCACGGGAGTTTGATGCCCTTATTATGAACTTGAGAGACCTTTTAAACCTTAGTGTTGTGATGGTGACGCATGACTTGACCTCTATCACTACTACTTTAGATCGTATGGCGGTGATAGATAACAAGAAGATCGTTGCCGAGGGCAGTTTAGAAGAGGTCCTGAAGATACAAAGCCCCTTTATAGAACGATTTTTTAAGATGGAAGGATAGTAATGAACTCTAAAACAAATTATACTTTAGTGGGTATTTTTGTCATTGTGTCAGTGGCACTTATATTTACCTTTGTCATATGGTTAGTGAAACCAACGAACAAAGAGGAACTGACAGACTACAAGATCTTTTTTACAGAGTCTGTGTCAGGTTTGAACATAGACGCACCTGTAAAGTACCGTGGGGTGACCATAGGTAAGGTGAGTAAAATGCGAATCAACCCTAAAAACAATGAAGAGATAGAGGTGGATATCTTGGTCTCCAAAACGGCACCGGTCAAAAAAGATACGGTAGCGAAGTTAAAAGCACAAGGGATTACCGGCCTGAGTTATATTGACCTGAGTGAGGGTTCTAAAGATGCAGAACTTCTATGTGATAGTGACAAGCCTGTTATAGCCTCAGTGCCTTCATTTTTAGTGAAAGTAGAGGAGTCGTTTGGATCAGTATCTGTAAACCTTTCGAAAACACTACATGCTACGAGTGTACTGCTTAGAGATGAGAATCAAGAGGCGATCACTGCCTCGTTAAAACATATGGCGTCCATTCTACAAAAAGTCGACGTCGCCTTTGATGCACAGGCCGTGAAACAGTTAGACAAACTTTTAGCCTCAGCCAACAGAGTGTCATCTGCAATTGAAAAAAAGACCTTGCCTCAAGTGGACAAGTTTGTTTCAGAGAGTGTCGTTTTTGAGAAACGTACAGGTGATGCGCTAGAGTCCATCTCTAAAAGTTACCTTATTATCTCCTCTTCATTGGCTGTGTTTGAAAAACGTAACCGAAATGGTGACTACTCTGTTAAAGAGAGTACAGCAGAGCCTATGAAGGAGTTCGGTGTCACGATGCGAGAGCTACAACAGACCCTTGCAGAGGTCAATGACCTTTTATCACGGTATGGAGACAACCCTTCCAATATGCTCTTACAAAGTGAAGAGCCTAACATAGGTCCAGGAGAGAAGTAATGAAAAGATTTTTAAGTGTTCAGTTGTTTATGGCAATGATGTTTTTTGTGATGTCTGGATGTAGCATACAGTCAAATGTTCCTGCTACAAGCAAGTTGAGTCTGCAGTGTCATCCAAAGATCCCTGTGGCAAAAAGTGATGTCTATAAAGATAAAGTAGTGCGTATGGGTGTGATAGAGAGTACACAGATGCTCTCAAGTACTACTATTTTTTATACTACAGACGATGGAGAAAACTACGTTTATACAAAAGCAAGATGGAACGAAAGTCTGAAGAAAAAGTTGGGCGATTTGATGATGCACACCTTGACTAAGAGTACTCTGTTTGAAGATGTTATCCCTTTTCGTTCATTAGCAAAAAATGATCTTATATTTGAGATGAACCTTTATGATGTCTCACAAGTCATCCATACTGATGGTACATCTACTATGCATTTTTCAGCGAAGTTAAGAGTGATAGAACAGTACACTCGTAAAATCGTAACGACCAAACTTTTTGAGTATGAGATAAAGTCAGAAGAGGGCAATGTTAAAAGTGCGCTAGAAGCTTATAACAAAATGGTCAGCATGTTTTTAGTGGACACTGTTGCATGGTTAGACAAGTAGTATGTTAGAAGAGGTTTATAAAGAGCGAAGAGAGCGCTTACTTGAGAAGATGGAGTTGGGCGTTGCCGTCATTGCAAATGCCAGACCGCAAACCCGCTCAAACGATACAGAGTTTCCTTACCGACCCAACAGTGATTTCTACTACTTGACAGGTTTTGAAGAGGACAACAGCATTTTGGTGCTTGTAAAAGGCAGTGAAAAAAACCACACGGTACTCTTTGTGCAGAGTAAGGTACCAGAGATGGAACTATGGACAGGAAAGCGTCTAGGTGTTGAGGCTTCACAAACACGTTTTGAAGTAGATGCTGTCTATAGTGTAGACGATTTTGACAAGGAGATGAGACTGCTTATGGCGGAGCAAAAAGTACTCTACTTTGATCTTTTTAGTGAGGACCTTGTTTATACACAGCTCAAAAAAATGGCACAAGAGATGTTACATGTAAGATCAGTAAGCATTTCACCAAGAACCTTTAGTGATATCATTAAACTGACCCAAGAGATGCGCCTTATCAAAAGTAGTGATGAAGTAGCAGAGATAAAAGAAGCCCTTGCTATCACTGAAAAAGCCCACCATCATGCCATGAAGGTCTGTAAACCCGAGATGGATGAGTATGTGCTGCAAGCAGAGTATGAGTATATCTTTAAAAAAGAGGGCGCCTACAGTGATGCCTATACAACCATTATCGCTGGTGGTAATAATGCTAACACTTTACACTATATTAAAAATGATACTACCTTGAAATCGGGTGACCTGGTCTTAGTAGATGCCGGTTGTGAACGCAACTTTTACGCAAGTGATATTACAAGAACCTATCCTGTAAATGGTACGTTTACTCAGGAACAAAAAGAGCTGTATGAGATGGTTCTAGCGGTTCAACTCAAAATTATAAAGGCCATCAAACCTCAGGGCTCTAAAAAAGTGTTACAAGCATTGTCTGAACGTCTGCTTACAGAAGGCATGGTGCAACTGGGTATCTTGGAAGGTCATGTCAAAACACTTATGGATGAGAAAGCGCATAAAAAGTACTATCCACATGGCATTGGTCACTGGATGGGTATAGATGTCCATGACCCTTGCCCTTATAATGATGAAAATGGAGAAGAACTCTTGTTTGCAGAAGGAATGGTCCTGACGATAGAACCAGGGATCTATCTGCCTAAAGAGGACGAGGATTTGCCTGAAAAGTATAGGGGTATCGGGATACGCATAGAAGATGATATTTTAGTAACGAAATCGGGATGCGAAAATCTTTCGAATTCGATTGCGAAGAGTGTTGCAGAGATAGAGGCTATGTGTAAAAACTAATATCATTGACTAGAAGTATTAGTGAAGCTTCTTTTCTAGCATGATGTTGACCTTGAATTTAAATTTGAAGTACAATTTATATTATAAATCATACCTCAAGATGTACTCTAGACATCGACCTCTTCTCTCTCTTCAACAATAAGGGCCTCTTGATTCAACCGTTTTTGTATTGCTGTTTGAAAGAGGCGCTGTTTGTCCTCTTCTCCGTGGATCAAAAAGATATTTTCCAGCTGATCGAAGGCGGCCATCCATTCCAGCAGTTCGCTCTGGTCCGCATGGGCTGAAAATCCGTTAATAGTGTGGATGGAAGCATTGACACTGATCTTTTCATGATAGAGTTCAATGGACTCTGCCCCCTCAACGATCTGACGACCAAGTGTTCCTTTTGCCTGATACCCGACAAAGATAACAGCATTGTGCTTGTTCCAGAGGCGGTGCTTGAGGTGGTGGGTAATACGGCCGCCATTGCACATGCCGCTGCCAGAGATGATGATGGCTCTTTCACTCACCTCGTTGATCTTTTTGGAGGCTCGTGGAGTGGTGGTGAACTCCAGGATCTCAAAGTCGAAGACGGTACCATCTTCTGCTTCAAACTTTTGACAACGCTTGCTCAAAAGATCAACATGCTTGTTATAGACACGGGTTGCTCTGATGGCCATGGGACTATCTAAAAAGATTCTACTCTCGGGCAGTTCACCGTTGAGGTACATTGTTTTTAAAAGACACAAGATCTCCTGTGTGCGTTCAATAGCAAAAGATGGGATCATGACATTGCCATTATCATTCAAGGTGTCGATGACAATTTTTTTAAACTCTGCTATGGAGCTGTTTATATCTTTATGGTTGCGGTCGCCATAGGTCGATTCGATGTAGAGCGCCGTTGCTTTTTTGGAATGTTCTGGTGCGGGCAGGACAAAGTCGTTTTTGTTGCCAAGGTCGCCGCTGAAGACTATATGTCTTTGGATGCCATTTTCCACAAAATCGATCTCTATAAAAGCCGAACCTAGTATGTGCCCGGCATTGCGAAAGGTGATGTGAGTCTCACCTTCAAGTGTGATGGTCTTGTCATATACAGCAAACTGCTTTTTAAGAGAGAGCAGGGACTGAACATTCATTGGTGTATAGAGTGGCTGTTTGACCTTGTATTCCTCACTGCAGCGTTGGGCTTTTTTAAAATGCAGGTGATAGGTCTCATCCATAAGGTGGGCGCTGTCAAGCATGACGATCCGTGCCAGGTCGAGTGTCGCTTTGGTAGTGATGATCTTGCCGCGAAAACCGTGTTTAAAGAGCAGGGGTGCACGACCAACATGGTCGAGGTGGGCATGGGTGAAAAGCAGATAGTCTACTTCTTTGGGGTCGAACTCAAGAGGCTGTGCGTTCTTCTCTTCATGTTCGCCCTGGAACATCCCAAAGTCGACCAGAATCTTGATACCGTTCTCCAGGCTCAGCAGGTGGGCAGACCC
>JALSUN010000028.1 GCA_027061425.1 Helicobacteraceae bacterium | reverse complement strand
CAAGCCAAAGAGTTGGGTGTTGAAGCCATCGACCTTGTTTGTGTGAACCTTTACCCGTTCAAAGAGACGATTGAGAAGACGGATGATTTCGAAGATATTATAGAAAACATCGACATTGGTGGACCAGCGATGGTACGTTCTGCAGCGAAGAACTTTGACTCAGTGATGATCGTGACTGACGTTGCTGACTATTCACTGGTACTTAACGCGCTTGAAAACGATGCCAACACAGTTGAGTTTAGACGTGACCTGATGATTAAAGCATATGAGCACACAGCAGCATATGACTCTATGATCGCCAACTATATGAACAGCCGCTTTAACAAAGGCTTTGGTGCGAAGCAGTTCATAGTAGGCTCAAAAGTAATGGACACACGTTATGGTGAAAACCCTCATCAAGATGGTGCCCTTTATGAGTTTGACACCTACTTTTCTAAAAACTTTAGAACACTAAAAGGTGAAGCAAGTTTCAACAATCTTAATGATATTAATGGCGCAGTAAAAATCGCTGCTGGTTTTGGTGATGAAGGCGCTGTTTGTATCTCTAAACATGGTAATCCTTGTGGCTTCGCGATTCGCGAGAACCTAACAGAAGCATACACAGAAGCACTAAAGTGTGACCCTGTCTCTGCCTTTGGTGGCGTTGTCGCTGTAAATGGTGTGGTTGATGTTGCACTTGCTGAGAAGATGAATGAGATCTTTTTAGAAGTAGTTATCGCTGGTCGTATTACTCCAGAAGCACAAGAGGTGTTTGCTAAGAAAAAGCGTATTAAACTTTTTGAGTATGGTGCAGACAAAATTGTACTTTCTAATGACACCAAAGACTTCAAACATGTTGATGGCGGATTTGTCTTCCAAGATGCAGACATTGTGAATCCAGATGAGGTTAAAAACTCTGAACTTAAAACAGAGCGTGTCGCAACAGAACAAGAGCTAAAAGATGCAGCGATAGCGTGGAAAGTAGCTTCTCTAACTAAGTCGAACTGTGTTGTTTATGTTAAAAACTCAGTGATGGTAGCCGTAGGCATGGGTATGACATCTCGTGTTGATGCTTCTCAATGTGCACTGAAAAAAGCAAAAGACATGGGTCTTGATGTTACGGGTGCAGCACTTGCTTCTGAAGCATTTTTCCCTTTCCGTGACTCTATTGATGCAGCTGCTGAAGCGGGTGTTAAGACAGTTATACAGCCTGGTGGTTCGATCAGAGATGGTGAGATTATTGAGGCGGCGAACGAACACGGTATGGCGCTATACTTTTCAGGCATCCGTCACTTCCTACACTAGCCTAAAATTCCAGCTACGGTGCATCTTGCACCGGAGTTCACCACTCAACGCACACATGAGTGCGCCTTCGGGTTCACGTCCGGCACAAGCTACACCCTATCTGAAATTTTATGCACATAAATAACTTCTATATCTGATAAAACTAAATGACTCCGTCATGCCTGCGTAGGCAGGCATCCACAAATTCAAGTATCAGAAAAGTTCAAATTACATTAAGATGAACTGCGTCATCTTCTTAACGCTTAACGCTTAACGCTTAACGCTTAACGCTTAACGCTTAACGCTTAACGCTTAAAGCATCCCCATCATACTTTGACGTCCAAACTTCTGAACCAACATACCTGCAGTAGCCCCTCTGGCGTTGGCGATGTTTTTATCAGCACCTTTTTCTATAAGGAGTTTGCAGAGTTCCGGCATATCATCCATGACACACTCCATAAGTGGCGTCCATCCTGGCTTGTCTGCACGATTGATGTCACAGTTATTCTCAAGAAGTGTCTCTACCATCTCTCTGCGGTCTCTTCTGATACAGATGTGAAGAAGGGTCTCGCCATATTTGTTTTGCAGGTTAACATCAGCGCCTGCACTTATGAGTGCATTAAATGCTTCTATATCATCTTGAAAAACAATGTCCGAAAAAAGTCCAAAAAGATCGTCGCTATCTGGGTGGGTGTCGTAACTTGAAATTCGCTTAGCGATCTCAGTATCTATTTTTGTAAGTAGTTCTGTTTTAGTTGCCATAATAATCCTTTAGTTTTAATCTGAAAATTATAGTCAGTAAACAGTAAACGTTTTGCTGATACAGGTCAAGAAGTGTACGCTATAATGTCAAGATATTTATATGGAGCGTAGAGATGGAATTATGTGTTGCACTTGACCTGCCCACAATGGAAGAAAACCTTCTATTAGTAGAGAAGATAAAGGGTTACCCCCTCTGGTTAAAAGTAGGACTGAGAGCTTATATCCGTGATGGAGAGCCTTTTATAAAAGCACTTAAAGAGATCAACCCTGAGTGTAAAATATTTTTGGACCTTAAACTTTATGACATCCCAAACACTATGGCGGATGCTGCAGAGTCCATCATGGGTCTAGGTGTTGACATGTTCAACATTCACGCGTCAGCAGGTAAAAAAGCAATGACGACAGTCATGCAACGTTTAGAGAAGTTTGAGTCACGTCCTCTAGTTTTAGCTGTGACTGCCTTGACCTCATTTGATGAGAAAGAGTTTGCATCAGTCTATAGTGATACCATCGCATCTAAGGCAGACCAATTTGCACAAGACACGTATGAAGCTGGACTTGATGGTGTGGTCTGTTCTGCATTTGAAAGTGCTTCTATAAAGTCAGTGACTTCAGAAGAATTTTTAACGCTGACTCCGGGTATCAGACCTTTTGGTGAAGCAGCAGGTGATCAGCAACGTGTAGCTACGGTAGAAGTGGCACATGAGGCTCTTGTAGACTTCATTGTTGTAGGTCGTCCTATCTATCAGGCAGAGGACCCAGCTGCTGTAGTAGCTAAAATTTTACAAAAGTTATAATTTCTAAACTCTTTAAGGTTTTTATTAGAACCCTCTATGTATAATCACGTTCTCTTTTCAAGAGCACTTGGACAGTTGGGTGAGTTGGCTGAAACCACATCCCTGCTAAGGATGCGAAGGGGTAACCCTTCCGAGAGTTCGAATCTCTCACTGTCCACCACTTGAATTGAGACTTTCTTAAAAATGTTCCGGATTAGCTCAGCGGTAGAGTAGGTGACTGTTAATCACTTGGTCACTGGTTCGAATCCAGTATCCGGAGCCACTTTTCACACCACTTTTTCATTTTAGTCTTTGTTGCTACGTTCGTCACGTACATAAATATGCTTCCTTACTATACACCGCGATAAAATATAAAATTGATGTGAAAAGCAAGCTTTCTATGCGCCAATGTTGATTTTAACTGCCAATCTCTAAACCTCAATCATCATTTCTGATCGCTAATTCTAATCATAAGTGTCATTTTCATCCAAATTTCACTGTTAGTAAACGTTCTATTTCTTAAAGATGAATCCTTAATATATGCAATTAATATTGTTAAAATAAATTAATATTAGTTTAATATATATTTTTGTAGTATTTAATTCTATCTTAAAGAGAAAAGGAGTCTAAAATGAAAATTTTGACTGTACTGTCCGCATTATTGCTGAGTGTTTCACTATGGGGTGTTAATATTAATACTGCATCTGTGGAAGAGCTATCTACTTTACCTGGTATTGGAGCGGGAACGGCGCAAAAGATTGTTGCATATAGAAAGGCCCACAAGTTCAAATCAACATCGGATTTGATGGAAGTTAAAGGTATAGGGTCTAAAAAGTACGAAAAAATAAAATCTAAACTGAGTGTTTAGAGAAGGATAACCACAATAGGAGTAACTGCCTTGAACCAGCAGTTACTACACTTATAAGAGGTTACACAGTTATGAAAGTAGTCCTTTTGCACAGACATTGATACGTTTGCCATCAGCGATACCGTTAAGCTCTTTAGACGCCATCCCCATCACTTTACCAATATCTTTCATACTCTCAGCACCGACTTTAGTGATTATTGCTTGAATACGTTCCGTCAGTTCATCATCACTTAACTGTTGTGGAAGATAGGCTTCAAAGATCGTAATTTCAGCCTGTTCCTTATCTGCCAAGTCATCACGACCGGCATCTTTGTATTGTGCAAGTGAATCAAGACGCTGTTTGACCTGCTTTTGGATGATCTTGAGTGTTGCGGCGTCATCAAGTTCAATACGTTCATCAACTTCTACCTGTTTGAATGCTGATGTAAGAAGTCTAAGTGCATCTCTACGTACAGTGTCTTTGGCCTTCATAGCCTCTTTGACTTCATTTTTGATTTTGTCTTTTAATAACATAT
>JALSUN010000027.1 GCA_027061425.1 Helicobacteraceae bacterium | reverse complement strand
CTATATAGATGACTATATAGTTTTGGAGTATTTATGAGTAACGAGGTGATACAACACCCTTTTGATGCTATTGTCAACAACCACTCCAAGATCTTAATACTTGGCTCTTTCCCAAGCCTCAAATCATTTGAGCAAAACTTCTACTATGCCCATCCGAGAAACCAGTTTTGGTCTATTATGGAGCAACTTTTTAATGTGAAACTAAAGAGCAATAATGAACGCCGAGACTTTGCACTGCGCCACGGTATCGCGCTTTGGGACACCTACGGTGCTTTAAGAAGGGAGTCGGGTAACTCCAGTGATGCTAATCTCAAAGACCTTGAACCCAATGACTTTCATGCCTTTTTTAAAAAATATCCAAACATCAGACATATCTTTTTTACGGGACGCAAGGCAGAGCAGGGGTATAAAAAGTACTTTAGTGAGATCGATCTACCTACCACTTTACTGCCATCGACCTCTCCCGCCTATGCAGCGATGAAGTTCGAACAAAAGCTCGAACACTACCGTGTCATCAGGGAGTCGCTTGAACACTAAAAATTATCACTATAAAGGTTTTGAGATCGTTCACACTGTCAAACCCCGTATGCGCAACATCTATCTGCGTATTGGAGATGATGGTGTGGTGAAGGTCAGTTCTTCGAGAGTATCTCAGAAAAAGATAGATGCCCTCATCGATGAAAAAGAGGCTTGGATCAGAAAAGCTTTGCAGAAAGTCGCGCAAAAGCCACAGATAAAGCTGGGAGAGGAGATTCTCTATTTTGGAGAGCAGTGCAGACTGGATGAAGATCCTCGTTTTATCAAACTGCATCAACAGTGTCAAATAGCCACAGATGAAGAAATCATCCTGTACTATCAGAACTTCTACAAAAAAGAGGCACAGCACTATTTGTCTCAAGCACTAGAACACTATGCCAATATTATGGGTCTTAAGCCAAATGAGATGAAACTACGCCGTATGAAGCGACAATGGGGAAACTGCCGTAGCAACGGTGTCATCACTTTCAACATCCACCTCATGCAGGCCCCAAAAGAGTGCATAGACTATGTCGTGGTCCACGAACTCTCCCACATGGTCCATATGAACCACTCCA
>JALSUN010000026.1 GCA_027061425.1 Helicobacteraceae bacterium | reverse complement strand
AACAGCAGCGGCATCTACAACATGAAGGGCATCTAAAATAGAGGGCTTAGAAATATCTGCCCAATAGATCTCTTCACCTTTAGAGAGACCCTCTTGTACATGTTTGATGTTGTAATCAACAATAACATAAGAGGCCCCTCTGTTGTGGAGTTTATCGACTACAAAATGTCCCACAATACTATATCCGCATACCACTACATGATCTTTTCGGTCTCTGTTTTCAACCTGTACTTTAGAAAGGGTTGTAGAAGCTTGAAACAGTCTGTCTGTTATCCAACCGATTTTTGTGATGAGAAATGGTGTCATAATCATCGAGAGTACCACAACTAAGACCAAGAACTGTACCAAGTCTGCATCCATCAATTTATTACTGCTGGCAAGGGCGAAAACTGCAAAAGAGAACTCACCTACCTGCGAGAGCGCCAAGGCTGTTTTAAATGAAGTTCTTCTTGTTGCAGTGATACGCATTACGCCAAAGATGATTAGCATCTTAGCGATGAGAACCAGTGCAAGAACACCGAAAATCGCACCTATGTGTTCTGCAAAATAGTTCAGGTCAATCTTCATCCCCACTGTCACAAAAAATGTTCCTAAAAGCAGGTCTTTAAAGGGTGCGATGTCTGTCTCAACCTTATGGTGGTACTTGGTCTCAGCAATAATCATACCAGCCACAAAAGCGCCGAGAGAGTAAGTAAAACCTGCCATATGAGCAGCCATAGATGCTGCAAAAACAATGACCAGTACCGAACCCATGAAGAGTTCTTCTTCCATCGAGTTGGCTGAGAAATGTAAAAGCCATGTCATCACCCGCTTACCCACTGTAAACAGAAGCCCTATAAGTAGCAGAGCACTCCACGCAGTCTTGAACAAAATATCTGACACAGAAGCATTTTCTACACTTAAAAAACCTATAAGTAGTAATATAGGGATGACAGCTATGTCTTGAAATATCAAAATTCCCATAGAACGCTGACCATATGGAAGGTTAATCTCCTTAGACTGCTTAAGATAAGTGAGTACTACCGCTGTAGAGGAGAGGGCAAATGCAAGTGCTATAATGACACTGGCCACATTACTAATATGAAAAACATAATGGCTGGCCAGATAAAAAAGCGAAGCTGTAATCCCCACTTGCATCAAACCATTACCAAACACATCCATCTTCATAGTGTTGAGCTTTTGTAAAGAAATCTCTAGTCCAATGGTGAACATTAAAAAAACAATACCGAACTCACCCACCAACTCTAGACTATGAGAGTCTGTCATATGGCGTAGGTCAAAGAGATAGACAATAATAGTTCCCGTTACAATGTAGCCTATAATTTGAGAAACTCCCAAACTTTTTAAAAGAAGATTGATAACTACAGAGATACCTAAAGCAATAATCACATAATTTAAAATTTCCATATAAAACATACCTAGTTTTTTTCGTATTATACCCGCTTATATAAGCTTTAGAGTAGCTCTTTTAATCCCTATAGTTGAGAAGCTTATAAGCACGTCTTAGCTATAATCGCGACTTAATAACAGCATACTTATGCATTTTTCAAGGAAGCGCAATATGACAAAATACATCTTTGTAACCGGTGGCGTACTTAGCTCTTTAGGTAAGGGTATTACAGCGGCAAGTGTGGGTACACTGCTTAAACATTCAGGAAAAGATATAGGTATGCTCAAAATAGATCCTTATATTAACGTCGATCCTGGAACCATGAGTCCTCTAGAACATGGTGAAGTCTTTGTCACTAAAGATGGCGCTGAAACTGACCTTGACATCGGTAACTATGAGCGTTTCCTTGACACCTCATTCCTAAAAAGTAGTAACTTTACAACGGGACAGGTCTACTCTTCTGTTATCGAAAAAGAGCGTTCTGGTGGTTATCTTGGACAGACCATTCAAGTCGTTCCTCATATCGTTGGTGAGATCGTTGACCGTATTAAAAAAGCGGGTGAAGGTCATGACATCCTTGTGGTAGAGCTTGGTGGTACTGTTGGTGACATCGAAGGCCTGCCGTTTATGGAAGCCATCCGCCAAATGAAACATGATGATGAAGTCGCTGGAACATTTTTTATCCATGTAACACTCATCCCTTTCATCAAAGCCGCAGGTGAGTACAAGTCTAAGCCAACACAGCACTCTGTTCAAGAGTTACGCCGTATTGGTATCACACCTCAGATGATCATCGCACGTAGTGAAAGTGACCTTCCTAAATCTTTTAAAAAGAAGTTGGCACTCTCTTGTGACGTGAACCAAGACAGTGTTATCTTAGCACTCGATGCACCGACTATCTACCAAGTGCCGATTAGTTTTCTTCAGCAAAACATCTTAACCCCTATTGCTAAAGAGCTTGAACTGGGTGAACTAACACCAGACATGCAAGAGTGGGACACTTTGGTTAAGAAAATCGTCTCTCCTGCCAAGCGTGTGGTTGTTGGTTTTGTAGGAAAGTACCTTGAGCTTAAAGAGTCTTATAAGTCACTCATCGAGTCACTCATACACTCTGGTGCTCATCTTGACACTAAAGTTGAGATTTGCTGGGTTGACAGTGAAAAGATCGAGGAGTTAGGTGCTGAAGCCTTGCTTGCAGACTGTGACTCTATCCTTGTAGCAGGTGGTTTTGGTAACCGTGGTGTTGAAGGCAAGATTTTAGCCATAGAGTACGCTCGTGTTAACAATGTACCTTACCTTGGTATCTGTCTGGGTATGCAACTCACTTTAGTAGAGTACGCACGTAATGTTCTGGGTCTAGAAGATGCAAACTCTGTTGAGTTTAATCCTGAGACCACCAACCCTATGATCTACCTTATTGATGAGTTCATCAACCAGTCGGGTGATACGGAACTTCGTACACACACCTCTCCAATGGGTGGAACACTTCGCCTGGGTGAGTACCCTTGTGAGACAAAAGAAGGCTCTATACTACGTGAAGCCTATAATGGTGAAGAACTCATCTCTGAGCGTCACCGCCACCGTTATGAGGCCAATCCTGCTTATAGAGATGCTCTTGAAAAAGCAGGCATGGTTGTTACAGGTGAGTCTAATGGTCTTATAGAGACCGTTGAAATCCCTGAGCATAAATGGTTCTTAGGTGTACAATTTCACCCAGAGTTCACCTCTCGCCTTCAAACACCAAACGCCTCTATTCTAGCCTTTGTCAAAGCGACTCAGGCCAATGCTGAAGGTCACTAGAAAATAGCTTGGTCTTCCTGCTCTAGTAAGAACGTACAAGGTATGACTTACTTTGACTTTGAGCTCGTAGATTCCTGCCTTCGCAGGAATGACGGGTATACTAACTCCCTATAGGTTTTAAAATGACCACGATTCCGAATCCTCCCAAACTTGACCTTGACACACTCAAACGTACCCTTGATGAACGCTTTAAAGATGGTTTTTCTAAACTTTCAGACATCCCAAGTCCAGAACTTCTTCTCAATGCACCCAAAGCAGCCAAGCGCATCGCAGATGCTGTTCGTAACAAAGAGCGCATTACTCTTGTAGGCGATTATGATGTTGATGGGGTCACCTCCACTGCCATCGTCTCTCTCTTTTTTAAAGAGTTGGGCTATCCTCTCACTACCATTATCCCCAACCGTTTTATAGATGGTTATGGGGTCTCTCCTTCTGTCTTAGAGCGCGTTGATGCGGACCTCATCTTTACCGTGGATAACGGCATCAGTGCCTTTGGCGCAGCAGAGGTGTGTAAAGAACGGGGCATAGACCTTATCATTACCGACCACCACACACCGGCAGATACCCTTCCCGATGTCTATACCATCGTTGACCCTAAACTCTCTGATGACACCTACCCATTTAAAGAGATATGTGGTGCACAGGTGGCTTGGCTTGTGCTTGTTCTGGTGAAAAAAGAGTTGGGTCTCTCTATTAACATGGGACAATACCTTCCGCTTTTAGCCCTTGCTGTTGTTGCTGATGTCATGCCGCTCATAGGGATTAATCGCGCTATTGTGCAACATGGACTCAAACAGATGGGTGAGAGTACCCTTCCTGCTTTTGTCATCATCAGAGAGCATCTTGACAAGAGTAAACTCTCTTCTGAAGATATCGGTTTTCAGATCGCGCCACGTCTCAACTCTGCAGGACGTTTGGAAGATGCCAGCATTGCTTTAGAGTTTTTAACCGCAGAGACACCAGAGAAAGCCTTTAAACAGTTTGAACTGCTTAACAAGCT
>JALSUN010000025.1 GCA_027061425.1 Helicobacteraceae bacterium | reverse complement strand
CCTTGATCTCTCCACCTTTTGCAGCATAAAGAAGCAACTTGGCGATGTTCACAGCACGATCACATGCACGCTCTAGCTTACGTAGTGTACCAAGTATGCGAACATACTCCACTGAAAGCTCTTGTTCGCCCATGATCTGCGTCATGATCTCTTTTTCTAAAATACTAAACAGATCATCATTTTTACTCTCTTCAACCATAATCTTACGGTAAAGATCTTCTACATTACACTCACCAGGACTGTTAAAACAAGCTTCTATATACGTCATAGCATTAAGTGATGTCGCATGCAGCTTAATCACGATGTCGTCAAACGCTCTTAAGTTACACTCACCTTCACAGTGTTCACGCATACGTTTTGCATACTTTTTACTGCCTTCAGCGATGCGTAGAAGTTCATTGGTCAACTTCAAATATGCCACCAACATACGCAACTCTTGTGCCTCTGGACCAAAAAGGGCAAAGGTCTTAACGATTTCATTATCGATAGCATTTGCTTCAGAATCTATGGACTTTAAAATATTTCTTACTGAATCATAAGCTGCATTATCATGGTTTTTGTAAGCCTCAAGTGTCACTTGATTAGCCTCAACCACTTGCCCCATGAGCTCAGCGATCATACTCTGGATCTCTTTAATTTTTTGTTCGTACTTTGGTAACATCATGTTCCTTATCTGCATCTCTACGGATTTATTGGCGCGATTGTATCAAGGCTATGTAACAAAATGGTTACAAAGCCATCAACACATGTAATCTTAAACAGTTTTATATCTCCTAAGATGTCATTACAAGGAGATAAAATGAAAAAAGTTGATTTTATAAATATAAGAAAAAAAGGTAAAAATGCTTACTTAAAGTTTGTAGCAAAAGTGCATCTATATGAAAAAGCACTCAAAAAACAGTAATACTACTGTTTCTAGAAGTGCCTTAAGTAAAAAGCTAAGAAGCGATTCCTGAAATAATGAAAAATATAGTTGCAGAGAGAATGGCTGCTGCTGGAACTGTGATGACCCATGCTGCTACAATTTTCATAATAGCACTACGTTTCACATACTTTGCTTTTTTAGCACGTTTTAGATGTTTTTTCTCATACTCTATTCTTGCATCTTCTTCAGCGATCAAGCCTTTAAGGACATCTATACGTTTACGCTCTTCAACACTCTTTACACTTTTAGCTTTTAACTCTTTAAGCTCTGTTTTGTGTGTTTTCTTCTGCTTTTTATCCTCTTGGAGTTGCTGCTCTTCTGCCTCAATACGTTCTTGTTGCGTTGTGTCTGATAGATATTCACGTAAAAAACCAACACCAAAAATACCACCAATAGCAATATGCGTTGAACTTACAGGTAAACCTAACTGAGAAGCGATGATCACTGTAATCGCTGCGGCCATAGCCACAGAGTAAGCACGGATCTGGTTAAGTTCAGTAATCTCACTACCCACCGTCTTAATCAGCTTAGGACCATAAAGTGCCAAACCTAAAGAGATACCTATAGCACCTACTAACATCACCCATAAAGGGATAGAGGCTTTAGAAGAAATCCCTGAATTTTGAACGGCATCTGCCACTGCAGCCAATGGCCCAATAGCATTAGCTACATCGTTAGCACCATGTGCAAAACTAAGAAGTGCCGCAGCAAAAATAAGTGGAATGGTAAAGAGTGAGTTGGCATCTTTTGCAGAGTTATCAAGCTTAGCAGATGCTTTTTTAACCATAGGTTTTACAACAACATAAGTTATTATCGCTGCCACCAAACCAATAACCAAACCTTCTATAAGTGTCGGTTTTTTAGTCATCTCTACAGCAATAGGTGAGACAGCATTAAAACTATCAACAATACTTGGCCAGATCTTTTTAAGTCCTTTAAGTGTTAAGTACGTTGCAAAAGCAAAACTCATCAATGCCACATATATAGGCACCATTTTGTTCATTGCAGCCAGACGGTCTTCTTTGTAAAGAATGGTTTTTTTAATGGTAAAGAGAAAACCAGCAGCAATAACACCACCTAAAACTGGAGAGATGATCCATGAAGCCACGATCTTACCCATAGTCCCCCATGCCACGATACCAAAACCAGCAGCAGCAATACCACCACCCATAACACCACCAACTATAGAGTGTGTTGTAGAGACAGGTGCACCTACTTTAGTAGCAATATTTAGCCACATACCACCGGCAAGAAGTGCTGCTGTCATGGCCCAAATAAACTGAGAAACATCTACAAACTGTGAAGGATCAATAATCCCTTTTTTAATGGTACTGACAACATCACCACCTGCTATTAAAGCACCAGAGGCTTCAAAAATAGCTGCGATCAATATTGCGCCACCCATAGTAAGCGCTTTAGAACCTACTGCAGGTCCTACATTGTTAGCAACATCATTTGCACCAATATTTAAGGCCATATAAGCACCGAAAAGTGCTGCAATGGCTAAAAAGGCTTGGTTTTGTGCACCGGCATTAATACCAAAAGCATACCAAAGAACCAAGACCATAAAGGCAAAGGCCATACCTAGACGTAAAAAGTCACCTTGAGTACTTTTCAGTGCCTTTTTTTCCATTTTTTCAACAGTGTGGATATCCATTTTTTCTCACTTTTAATGTAACATTTTGGTTACGATTTTGAAATTATACCATTCAAAACAGTTTTTCTCACTAACTTTCTATCATCTTGGAGCTGTCTATTTCTATAACCGTATGCACGTTACCACGAGGTTCATAATCTGCTATTATTTTCATGTACTTTGGTTTGAGTTTACGCTCTAAAATCTCATATATCTCATTGGCACTATTTTCATGAGAGACATGTTTATCTCTAAAAGAGTTAATATAGAGTTTGATGGCTTTAAGTTCCACCACAAATTCATCTGGTGTATATTCTATATATATCGTTGCAAAGTCAGGATAACCGCTACGTGGACATAAACAAGTAAACTCTGGGAGTGTCATCTTTATAAGATAATCTCTTTTATGTGCATTTGGCCAAATCTCTAAATCTCTTTCTACATCAAACTCTGCTACTATTTTTTCACCATACTTCATCTATGATTCCTCATTTTAAATTTTCTATCTCTTCAAGTGCCGAAATCTTCCCTAAGAAGTTTCCTTGTACAAAGTCTATACCCAATTCACTTACGATTTTTTCTTCATGTTCATCTTCAATCATACGCATCCATGATCGTAAGCCTAAGCCTTGAACCACAATGTTAAGACCCTTCACAATGCTCTGGTACTCTTTTTCTTTGATATGTTTGCCATAGACATTGTCAAATCGTAAAACATCTATCTTTAAATCTCTTAAAAAAGTCATACCACTTTTAAAAGCACCAAAGTTATCTATGGCAATAAAAACACCCAACCTTCTATAAGCTTGAAGTAACTCGTTATAGCGCCTTGGATGGTCATAATAGTCATTTTCACTCAAGATGAACATAATACGTCCTCTTGCTGTCTCATTGTTACTCAACAGTGCTAAAGTGCGTTCCAAAAAGCTGTTATTACGTACAGATGAGGGAGAGAGACTAAAAGCTAAAATAAGGTTGTGAGGTACGTTTTCAGAAATCCTCACCACTTTTTCTAAAATCATCTCATCATAAGTACGACGCAGTCCCAAACGGTCTATCACAGGCATATACTTGTTTTGATGAATTAGCTTTCCGGACTTTCCTATAAGTTTGACACTTGCTTCTAACATACTTGCTTTCTCTTTTTCATTAACAGCTTGAAACATTAAAGAAAATGACTCATTTTTAATTGATTGTATGACTGAAGCTTCTAATTCAGTAGGATCTAACTCCTCTTCATGATGATCATCTTGTATCTTTACATCGGTAATAGAAAAGAGTTTGGTAATAAGTTGATCTAAGTCTTTTGAATAGTTTGTGTCTACAATACTAGAAACCAAGCTGATCTCTATCTCATCTATAGTCTTATTTTGAAATTTAATACACATAAGATCTAAAAGGTTTTGATAACTCTCTTTTGTTCCTTTAAGCCCCACTAGAAAGTCAGAGCCTTTGTAGTGGCCTATGGGGAAGCGTTCTATCTCTTTCTCATATAAAAAATCCCCTATCCACTGACCCACTTCATAAAGTACCTTGTCACCTTTTTTAATCCCATAACGACTGTTAATATTCGGCAAATTCCTAATAGAGATAAGAACAATCGTGTAAGGACCTCTTGAAATCTTTTTTTT
>JALSUN010000024.1 GCA_027061425.1 Helicobacteraceae bacterium | reverse complement strand
ACTGTCTTTAACCTCTAACAGCGACTCTACGATCTTGGACGTAATCATAGTGTTCTCGACAATATATTCTAATATTTTCTGCTCTTGTTCCGTAGTATCCGGCGGTATCCGGCGGTTAACCGGCGGTATCCGGCGGTTAACCGGCGGTTGACCGGCGGATACTGTCTCGAATGTTCTAATTTTGAGTATGGTTAAAAAATAACTCCTGTCATTATCCATCTCAAAGATAGGCTCTTGAGAGCCATTATTACGCATCGCCCGACGTATTTTTGGTATCCCGGTACCTTTACCTTCCGTCAAATGTAACTCTCTCAAACAATCACCAATCCTTCGATTCAGATACCTTCGGCTAATGATTCGCTCTTTTTTGAAATCATCTTTACTCAAAGGCGGCATGAGACCTCCATGCGAGAGTATCTCTATCTGATCTAAACGTATATTGACCTCTATCGGTTCTCGTATCTCATAACTCTTATGATACACCGCATTGGCTAGAGCTTCCTCTATAGCTTGGAATGGATAGCTGTAAAATCGAATGGCTTCTGCCTGTCCCTCTACTTTTTGGACATGCTCCTGTATGACCTGTGTTCTTATGTATGAGAGGGCTTTTCTAAGCTGTTGATGGATAGCTCCCTTAAAGACCTGCTCGCTAAAACTGTCGCCAATGTCATCATGGTAGATGTTGACTTCTATCTGAGTATAAGGGAAAAACTTCTCAGGTGTCTCAGAGAAAAAGAGCAGCCCTACATTGACAGGTCTCAAGTATTCACTTGCACCCCGTGCGATTTGCATTACCCTGACCAACTCTTCAAACGTCATACCTTCGGAACTCTTAAACAGATCACTTTTCACATCTTGAAGGAACATACGAATTTCCGCTAAGGAGAGGTCATCAATACTCGCATGATGGTTGATCCTGTCATCAAATGGTACTTTGGCGGCCAGTTGCATTAACTGTTGTTCTTCTTGCTCATTGACTTTTGCAGTAGAAGATCCACGACGGACGTAATAGAGTTTTTCAGCACCTTTAGCCAGACTTCGTGAAGCCTTATATGGTCGGGTCTCTCCACCAGGTGCCCATACCACTAAAATATGTTTCCCTTCTATCTCATACGGTGCGATAACAGGTGTGTAAGCTGGGACGATCTTTTGGCAGAGTTTTACAAGGTCAAGCTGCATCTTGTCCAAGGCATCTATAGCGATCCCTTTTGGAGGCAGAATTGCCCGACCATTCTCCTCAGCTATCCCAATGACAAGATACCCGCCACCCCAATTATTAACATCATTTGCAAAGGCACAGATGGTATGCAAAATAATCTCAGGATTCCAGCCCTCTTTGAACTCTATGCGTTCCCACTCTACTGTTGAGCCGTGGATGAGTTCGTTAATGTTAATTGGGAGTGCCATTAATTTTCCTCACTAAAATAATGTATCATCATTTTTCTCATTTTTTGGGGTTAGAGAAGTAAAAATAATTCTTGGTTTTTTTAAAAATTCTCCTCGTTTTCCTCTTCTACTCACCCTTCCATCAATTTGTGCTTTACAGAATATATGTCCACTCTGATTAGATAGTATTTGACCTTTATACTCCGTTACGTTACTACTTGCAGGTTCTATAGTTAAGATATAGTCTTTGTACTGAAATCCTAAAGTATTTGCTCTCTCGTTTACTTTTGTTATAGTTCCTTCTAGCTCAACATATTCACCATCTTGCAATTCTGGACAAAGAATATCATCTTTAATTTCTTTATCTACTTTTCCTGAGTAAAAGATAGCTTTTGACCCCTCATCTATAGAAACTTCTTTTATCTCATCTTGAGCAAAAGCTCCTATTTTTAAAACTCTTTCTTCTGCAATATTCTCAGCCAATTTGTCTAATATATTTTCTGGACAAGTCTTATACTGTTCAAAATATTTCCGGGGGACAATAATCATATCATTATTAGAATTGGCAATTTCTACTTTATCTTCTTGTAAATTATGGTTGACCTTTATATCTCTTTTAAATGAACCTACATGTTTAGCAATTTTGACTACCCATTGTATAGAAACTATGGCACCCTGAAATATTTTTTGAATATCTTTAGACAAACCTGTTTCAAATAAACCATCTGTTGCAGCCTTACCTGCGGCTTTTGCAATATATGCTGTTCCAGCTATGCCGGCAACACCTTCGGGAGTCATTAACTTTTGAAGTATAGGTAAAAAAATATCCCAACTATCCTTTTTTATCTCAACAGGTAAATCATAGTCTTTACCTAAAAGATGGGGCTCTTCTTTTGCAGCAAAGTATCTTACAGCCTGATCAAATCCAAGTAATGCCTGTGCAGACTTACGTGCATCAAAGATACCATTTTCTACACCTTTACCTTCATATTTAATATATCCGATATATTGATTTTTCATTTTATGTTACCTCCACACCAGACACATCGAGTTCTCCTACTAGAAGCTTTGGAAGGAGGGTATCTCTTGTTTTTTGCAGTGTTGTAATCTCATAAAGGTTGCTTTTTATATTTTCAAGCAGAGGTAAAGCCATTTTGTCAAATAAGCTATACAATTCAACAGATGGGATTATTGCATTGATTATTGAAAATGTATTTGTTGTAATCGTATCGAAAACCGCTCCATGCACATTCTGCTTAAGGTCATTAACAACTGATTTCATAAGGAAATAAATATATAAATCACCAAATTCTTTACCTTTAATACCATAGCAAGATTGGTTCATACTCATTGGGAAAGCGGTAAGTGCCAGATTTCCAACAGTACCTCTTGCCGTAATAATTGTAGTTCCTGTAGATAAAAGTTTGGCAGAACTTTTTGAAAGTCCTGTTTCAGTTATTTTTTCCATTGTATTAATAACAAAAATATCCCCATCTCTTGGAGTGTCCTTAACAGAAAACCATGGAATGGTACCATTCCAAAATTCATCAACAGATCTTTTTGGAGTTCCTCCGCCTGTAATATCAATCAAGTCTATTAATGACTCAACCTCCCACCCCTTTGGCATCATCCCCATCTCACTCTCTTCAAACTCGCTAGGAAAAAGATCTAGTGTCTCTTTGGATATGCCAAGCTTGGCAGCAGCGACCTTTAGCTCCTGCTCACTCTTGCATGCAGCCTTGCACCCCAGGGCATCCTCTCTGCCTGCGGCATTCACCTTAGCATGAACAGGGTCAAAGTCTATAAACCAAGACTTAAAAAGTGCCTGAGCCATCGCTTCGAGTGTCTCGTTCATCTTGCGGTTGAGTTCTATTTTATCATCGAGGGTTGAGAGGATGTGGGCTATTTTCTTTTGGGTTGGTAGAGGTGGGTAAACAATAGGCAAACCACTTAATATTTTAGTATTAATAGAAGGCATAGTTGCACCAACAGCTATACTTCTCACATATTTTTTAAATACGTTCAATCCAAAAAAGTATGACAAATATGTTGAGTCAACAATTTTATTATTAGGTCTCACTCTTAGGCATCGACCTGAAAAAAGCCATCCATCTTCATCTTCACCAACTAATGCTCTTCTATCAACCGAACCCACACGACTAAAAACAATATCACCTTTTTTCAAGTTATACTTTATTAAACGATTATAATCATTATCTGACACAAAAGGAGTGTCAATATGAACGATTTTGTTGTCTCCTAAGTGTTCAACAGTAATTATAGGTATACCATTATCTACATAATCTTTTTGATGCAATTGGCTACCAAATGGTCCTGTTTGCACGCCATTCTCTTTTACACATATACCAGATAGGCTTGATAAGTTTAAGTGCGCAGGAAAAGTACCATAAACCGTATGAATTTTATCAGACCGCATACCCAAGCCCCGCCAAGTTCTTCTTGATCTCACACATCATCCTAAACCCCTTCCACTAACATGTTCATAACCAAACGAATAATAATCTCTTTTTGTTCCGGCATAGAGGTAGCCACGAGTAAGGTTAGTGCTGCCAAAGCGTTATCGTTGATCTTTGCTTCGCCATTGGCTTTATGGAGGATGCCATTTTTATGTAGAAAGAGTACAAACAGATACGCCCCTATGCGCTTGTTACCGTCGTTAAACGGATGCCCTTTGACCACATAATAGAGTAAATTTGCCGCCTTTTGTTCAACAGATGGCAATAGATCTTCACCGCCAAATGACTGATATATGTTGAGTAGGTTGCCCTTGAACTCACCAGCCTTTTGCTGACCAAAAAGCACCGTCGCTTCACCTTTAGACATGAGCATCTTTTTCAGAGCCACTATCGCCTCTTTAGCTTCATCATACCCCAATGTAAACAAGGTGTCCTGTGTCTCAGTCACTTCCTGAAGTGTCTGTTCATCATACCCTTGAAGCAATGCCCAGCTCTTGGCATAATTCCCAATGATCTCAATAAACCCTTTGGCCTCATCTTCTACCAATGTACGGCTCTCTACTGCCTGTTTGATGGTTTCAATCGTTCGCTCAAGTTCGACGAATTTTTCTTTTTTGAGTCGTTCCTGATCGAGGGCGTAGCCTTGGAGAAGATATCTATTGAGTACATCTGTAGCCCATTTTCTAAAATAGGTCGCTTTTTGTGAATTGACTCTGTATCCAATAGATATAATCATATCAAGATTGTAAAAGTTTTTCTTTCTTTTTTTACCATCTTTTGCAACCTGTTCCAAAATGGAACAAGTTGATTTTTTCTCAAGCTCACCACTTTTGTAAATATTTCCAACATGTTTTACAATTGCTGGACGATTTACATCAAAGATAGCGGCGATATCATTAGCATCTAACCATATTGTCTTATTTTCAAATGATACCTCTAGAGAAACATTCCCATCTTCATAAATTACTATATCACTCATATTTCATATCCCAAAGTCGAGAGATTTGTTCTTATCTCGCGCTCCAATCGAGCCGACTCTTCAAACTGCTCTTTGAGTGTAGCCGTAAGTGTCGTCATCTTCTCACCAAACGGCACCCCATCATCCTCTTCCTCAGCCACTCCCACATAGCGCCCAGGAGTTAAGATGTACTCCTGCTTTGCGATCTCTTCAGTAGTAGCACTGTAAAAAGCTCCCAGCTCATCAACATCTTCCCCACTTCTAAAGGCGTGAAACTTTTCAGCCAGTGCTTTAGTGTCCTCTGCGTCAAAGGCTTTCTGTTTTCTGTCTAACATATGCCCCACTTCACGGGCATCTATAAACAGAGTTTTACCTTTTTGCGGCTTGTTGCGGTTGAGTATCCAGATGCAGGCAGGGATCTGTGTATTGGCGAAGAGTTGTGAGGGCAGCGCGACAATAGCCTCTACTAGGTCAGCTTTGACGATGGCTTCTCTTACCTCTTTTTCTCCACCAGTTGTAGTACTCAGGCTTCCGTTGGCTAGAACAAGTCCCACTACACCGTTGGGTGAAGTGTGGTGAAGCATATGTTGCATCCAAGCGTAGTTACCGTTTCCTTTTGGCGGTGTACCGTACTTCCATCGTGCATCGCCTTCTAAACTCGCGTCCCACCACTCATCTTGATTAAAAGGTGGATTGGCAAGAACGAAGTCTGCTCTTAGGTCGGGGTGCTGATCTTTAGTGAAGGTATCACCCGGCTCTTTTCCAAAGTCAAAGTCTATACCACGGATCGCCATGTTCATAGCAGCGAGTCTCCAAGTGGTAGGGTTGGACTCTTGACCATAAACCGAAATGTCTTTTATCTTTCCGCTATGCTCCTCTATGAACTTCTCACTCGAGATAAAAAAGCCACCACTACCCATAGCAGGATCATAGACTCTGCCCTTGTACGGCTCGACCATTTCGACTATAAGATTAACTATAGACTTAGGTGTGTAAAACTGTCCGCCCTTTTTACCCTCGGCTGCAGCGAACTGCCCTAAGAAGTACTCGTACACATGACCGAGGATGTCTTTTGCCTTCAGGGTTTCGTGAGCAAAAGGGATCGTCGCTATGAGGTCTAAGAGGTCTGCTAATTTGTTCTGCTCTATCTGAAGTTGTGCATAGTTTTTGTTGAGGATACGTTTGAGTTTAGGGTTCTCTTTTTCTATAAGCTCCATGGTGTCATCGAGCATTTTACCCGCACCTTTAAACTCACCACCTAGAGGAAGGGCTGAACCAAGAGAGAGACGAATGTTGTCCTGGATGTAGTGCCACCGCGCAGCAGCAGGCACCCAAAAGACATTTTTCTCCGTATAGTAGTCTCTGTTTTCCAGCTCTTCTTCAATGATACCATCAGAGTCATCACCCAAATAGTAATCATCTTCAGGATCTTTAAATGCCTTGAGCAGCTCCTGTCTTCGAGTCTCAAAGGAGTCAGACACATACTTCACAAACACCATGCCCAGCACTACATGTTTATACACCGCAGCATCCAAAGAGGGAAGAAGCTTGTTAGCCGATGTCCACAGTTTTTTTTCTAATGCTTGTAAAAATTGTTGCTCTGTCATGTGTCGCCTTGTTTAGTATGTTAGATTTTACCCAAATCTGGAAAAATAGATTGTAATGCATGCTTCTAATTTTGGATTTTGGTTTTACCTTGATGGGTATAACATACTTATTTTAGGGCTTAAAAGTGTGGAAATGGTGTTAAACGTCATAACCAGTTGGTTATTTGTTAAACTTTCGTAAAAGAGTGCCTATCTTAACCGCGCAGACCGCTGGTGAGATGACAAATCCTTGTACATAATCTATTCCGAGTTTATGTACAAGTTCTAAGGTCTCTCTGTCTTTAACGTACTCTGCTATACTCTTAGCACCCATCACGTGGGCAAACTCATTGATGCTTTTGGTAATGGCAAGAGAGTCTTGGTTGGTGGTGATGTCTTTAACAAACTGTCCATCTATTTTGATGAAGTCGACTTCCATCATAGAGAGGTTAGAGAAGTTTGAGTGACCGGTACCAAAATCATCTATGGAGATACTAAAACCTGCACGTTTAAGCACGTTAAAAAAGACCATGCTGGTACTTGCATCCTCTATAGCTTCAGTCTCCAAGAGTTCAAATCCTATCTGCTCTGCTTTGATATCATGAACTTTTAATTGTTTCATAATATATTTGAAAATTCTTGGGTCTTGAATGTCTTTATAAGAGAGGTTGATGGAAAAGGTCTGTTTCGGGTAGAGTGCAGCCACTTCATAGACCTTTTCTATCATGATCAAGGTGATCTCATGAAGACGCCCCATCTTTTCAGCACTCTCTAAAAAGTGAAAAGGTGAGATGGCTTCTCCATTTTCTAAGATCCGAACCAAGGCTTCAAACTTCTCGATTTTTTGCGTTTTAAGGTTATAGATGGGCTGAAAGAATGGTACGATTTGAGAGGTAGCGATAGCCTCTTTCAATCGCCCTGCCCAAAGCTGGTTCTCTACTATCTGTGCACTTCTGTCAAAATTCTCCTGATAGACTATAGGGGTGGAAATTTTGTCATCTAAAGCACGTTGGAGCGCCAAGTCTGCACGTTCCAAATCATTTTCATTTTGTGTCACAGCAGCAATACCCGCATATACAAAGGGGTGCAAGTCTATGTTGTCAAAATTAAGATAGATACTGTTAAGCGACTCTACAAGCCCTGTAAAATAGGCCAGACCTGAACGCTCAGAAAGAATAGCCAACTCATTATCTGAGATACGATAGACCTGTAGCGTGTTGTCTTCTTCTATCACTCTTGCGATCTCTTTGACAAGAGCATTGGCACTTTTATCACCATAATAACTTAAGATGCTACGGTAGTTTTTAATGTGCAAGGCCACTAATGTCGCTGCAGATGTCTCTTGCAGATCACTCATCAATTTACGTCGGTTGTAAAGCCCTGTATCACTCTCTTTAATCAGGATCTCTAAAAGCTCTTGGTGGGTCTTTTTAAGATTGGTATTAAGATATTCCAACTCCTCTATATTAGAGTCCTCAAGCTCTATTTTCTCCTTACGACCCAACTGTGAAGAGAAGTCCACTATGGCACCAAGAGGTTTTGTAATACTCAGAGAGAGACGTTTCAAAGACTTTAGATTAAACCAAAAGAAGAAGAGGTAAAACAGAGCGATCATCGCTATAAAGATCAGCCCAACCTTGACACTCTGCTCACTCACCCGCTCTATCGGAGCAAAGATACTCGCCTTAGCCACATAGATGGTGAGCTTGAGTTTGGTTCCTTTTATCAGCATCGTATGCATTAGGTAGCTACTGTCCAACCTCTTCATATTTATCATCATCGTACTGCTGTTAAGATCATACTTCATGTTATGCATCTCATAAAATGAACTGGCATTAAAATCTGTTTTTATAGCACTTGGCGATGATGAGGCGATCAGCATATCATCTTCATCCAAGAGCATCGCCCGTGCTTCAAAAGGGAGTTCAAGGTTGTTTATAACATCTGCAACTTCTTTCACATTGAGTGTAAACCCTGCCACCCCCAAAAAGTACTGTTTGAGATAGATCGGCTTGACATAGGTTCCAAGTTCACCATTTTTGATGGCCCATGACTCTTTGTATAGAGGGATGAATTGCACCTTTTTATCTGGGTTGTGTTTGGGGTCAGCGTTATAATAAAAAGAGAAATCCGTTACATTTAGGTTTGAACTCAACTCATACTTAGGATTTATAGGTGGCCAACTAAAGGCATAGACCTTGTCTATATTAATCCACACATTGGTCACTAAGGTACCCTCAGTCTCCACTATAGATTTAGCAATAGGCTCTAAGGGAAGCAGTGCATTTAAAATGGTGTAATCATAATGACTGAGATGTTTGAGGTTCGTAGTATAAACTATCGTATTTTTGGGTTCAACAAAAGTATAGAATCCATCTTCACCAAGACGCGGTGGTGCATACTGAAAAAAGCCTTGATACTTTTGGTAGTTCTCTTTTTGGTCTTTACGTTGGTTACGCATCAGTAAAAACGACTCACTGGTCTCGGTCAGCTGTTTCAGGGAGTTTTGAGCCTGAGTAAAATGCTGATTCAAACGCATGGCAGTCTGATGGGCGATCTCCACAAAAGCCTTGTCAGTTATGCCTTCGAGTGCCGCCTTGTTTTGTCGTGATTGATAAGAGTTAAGCAAAAACAGTGTGATAATAAGTGAGATCTCTATCAGTAAAATAGGTAAGATCGCCTGTATAAAAAAATAACGAGAGATGATTTTGTTTAGTGCTTTCACTATGAGAGTTCCCTTGCATCCACTACACAGTTTCGTCCTCTGTCTTTAGCGGCATAAAGTGCGTTATCAGCAGCGTGTATCAGCGCACGCTTGTCTTGAGAACCATCATAACATGACACACCAAAACTACATGTGATCTTAGGGAGTCCCTCTACTGTTATCTCCTCTATAAGGTGACGTAATACCTCTGCTCTAGCAAGGCTTCCATCATGGCTCACACCTGACAAGATCACCACAAATTCTTCACCCCCATAACGTGCTAAGACCTCATGCTTTTTTAAGACACGGTTGAGTCTGTCCACAAGCGTGATAAGCACATCATCACCTACCAGATGACCATAAGTGTCATTTACTTTCTTAAAGTAGTCAATATCAAAGAGTATAAAACCAAAAGAGATCTCCTCTTCAAAAATCAAGTGCTGAAGATGCTCTTCCATATAAGCACGATTGTAAGCAGACGTCAAATAGTCTTTAACTACCCGCTGTTCTAGTGACTTCGTGGTCTGCTTCAAGGCATTGATGTCCGCTAAACTTTTAGTGATGTCTTGGACTACCAGATAAAACTGTTTCAAATCAGGAAGATAATCCATAGTAAGACTGACATCAAGAGGTGTGCCAGTTCGAGTATGTGTTGGATAGTGCATCCCTTCGACTTTTTCTCCCTGTTTAACACTCTGTAAAAGTTGCAAACAAGGTTCAGCGTCACCAAAAACCACCCGTATCCCCAAATGACGAATATAATCTTCGTTATACTCAAACATCTCACATAGAGCACGATTGAGGTAGGTGATCTTCCCTTCATTATCCAGGAGAACAATACCATTGATCGCAATATCAAAAGTAACTTGAAACTGCCCACGCATCTGCTCAAATGCTTTATTAGACTCTAACAATGCTTCTTGAGTATCATAAAGCTTTTTTTCTAGTGCTATAGAAGCTGTTATGTCAGACAAGGTCATAATATAACCGGTTAAAGGGGCAGGTGCTAAAGAGAGGGTATAGCGTGTATGAACACTCTCTCCACTACCCTTTACTAAAGGGGCATCAAACGAGACCCTTGCATCTTTTTTAAGGTTCTTGTATAAATGATGACGTATTTTTAGTGCATTTTCATCAGGCAGGAGTTTTTCATACCAGAGGCTCTGACGAAGAGCAACTTTTTTAGAGCCTAAGTAAGTACGCGCTGTTTCGTTAAGTGTGATGATTTTATCTTTTTTATTGATATAGAGTGTGGGTACATCACTATACTCAAACAAAAGGCCCATTTTTTCTTCGGATTTTTGCAGTTTTTTGAGATAACTATAGAGAAAAAAGATAAAGAGAAGAGAGAGAGAAAAGAGAAATGAACTCATAAAAACAGTGGTAAAACCATCTGCTAAGAGAGCGTTAACACTTAAGAGAAGGGTTAAAAGTATTTTCACCACTTCTCTTTCAACTTAAACGATAACCGCTTCGCGTTTGCCTTCAGTGATTTCGCCGATCTCATAAGCTTCAGAATTTTCAAGTACCTCTGCTACATCCTCAGGACGAACCACCAGCACCATTCCTACGCCCATGTTGAAGGCTCTGAACATCTCGTCACGTGCAACATGCTCACCAATAAGGTCAAAAATAGGAAGTACACGAATACTTTCATCTTTGATAACAGCGCGCATGTTCTCAGGAAGTACACGTGGTAGATTTTCAACCAAACCACCACCTGTGATGTGTGCCATCGCCTGAATCTGCGGTTTCAGTTTTTTATAGGTCTTTACATAGATGTTTGTTGGTGTCAACAGTGTCTCTATAAGAGGTTTGCCATTAAAGTCTTTGTTAAAATCTAAGGCCATCTTCTCAAAAAGTACTTTACGTGCTAGAGAAAATCCATTAGAATGAAGACCCGAACTTGGTAGTGCAAGTAGTCTGTCACCAACATGTACATTACTGACAGTGTCTAACTCTGACTTTTCAGCCACACCTACTGCAAACCCTGCCAAATCATAGTCATCTTCACTATACATACCCGGCATCTCAGCAGTCTCACCACCGATCAGGGCACATTCAGACTGACGACACCCTTCTGCGATGCCAGAGACTACTGCCGTAGCCACTTCAACTTCCAGTTTGCCTGTAGCGTAATAATCTAGGAAAAATGAAGGGGTACCATTATTACAGATAAGGTCATTAACACACATCGCAACCAAGTCAATACCCACAGTGTTATGAATCCCTGAATCAATAGCCAGTTTAAGTTTTGTACCGACACCATCTGTTGCTGCAAGCATGACAGGTTCTTTATAACCTGTTGGCATCTCGAAAGCACCTGCGAATGAGCCAATCCCACCAAGAACACCTGGAATACGGGTTGATTTTACTAAGGGTTTGATGTTTTCAACAAAACTGTTACCTGCGTCAATATCAACGCCTGCGTCTTTATAGCTAATTTGGCTCATGGTGGCTCCACAATATAATATAGTCGCAATTATAACAGAGTTGTGGTCGATTACCTATAAAAGTGTAAAGATTCTAAAGATATGGTTGAAAAAGAAGAGAGAGAAAGAAAACCCGCCAAAGCGGGTTTAAAATTAGATAGGGAGAACGCGGATTTTAGATGATAATTTTTCTTTTAACGTTGACTCAATCGCATAAAGTGTCCCTGTAGAAGATGATGCACATCCATTACAAGCACCTAAATAGCGAATATAAACATCAATATACTCATCAGAGTTTTTGATGTCGATAACTTCCATGTCACCGCCGTCCATTACAAGGAACTGACGAACACTCTCATCGATCACAGCATCGATCGCTTTGATCTGCTGAACCAGTGTCATACCTTCGAAGTCACCTGACGCACCAGCGTCTGCTGCTGCTGCCATCTTCTCTTCGTCCATCTGCTTACGTGTGTCAGCAAGGATGTCTACCAGGTAGTACTCACGTGCTTCGTGACCACCGGGCTTAATACAAGACTTACAGAAACCACCAGCTTTGGTGTAGTCTGTGATCTGCTCAATTGTAGTAAGGTCATTAAGACGGATCACTTCTTGAAGTGTCCCAAGGCTTACACGTGCACATTCACATACGATGATCTCTTCTTCAAAAGACTCTGCATCAACACCCATGTAAAGGCCTGCTGCTTTTTTAATAACGTCATATGCCATTACTGAACAGTGCATCTTCTGAGGTGGAACAGCGGGAACATCTGGCGTGTCACGTAGTGCCAGCTCAACATCAATGTTCGTGATCTTAACTGCTTCTTGTACTGTTTTACCAATACAAAGTTCTGTCATAACGTCAGAAGAGGCAATGGCTGTACCACAACCAAAACTCTTAAACTTAGAGTTAACGATCTTGTCT
The DNA here is from genome assembly GCA_027061425.1 of Helicobacteraceae bacterium. Classification (GTDB taxonomy): domain Bacteria; phylum Campylobacterota; class Campylobacteria; order Campylobacterales; family Sulfurimonadaceae; genus Sulfonitrofixus. Next base: position 2,231 of record JALSUN010000024.1, on the reverse strand, counting down.
GTCTTAGGGTCGATCTCCCAGTATAGACGTACTGCGTCGCCGCAAGACTCTGCACCGAAGTCTGCAACGATCAACTTGTTACCGTGAGATGCTGCTTCTTCTTCAGTGATCTCCCCTTGGTGCTGTGGGTTGTTCATCAATGTTGTTACTTTGTCAGAGTATGCGTCCCATAATGAGTCGCCTAAAATGTCATTTTTTGCCATCTTAAATCCTTTTTGTCATATCTATTTTATTTTACTTCTTAAGAAGCTAGTTTAGTGGTGAAGTTCACACTCTTGGACTTCGCCACCTGGTGTTGGCTGTACTTTTGCGTAAGAGCTTGAGATCGCACGAAGACGAGATACAGCATCTTTAAAGTGGTTGATCACATAGTCTACCTCTTCATCCGTTGTGAAACGGCTGAGACTAAGACGGATACCTGTATGTGCAAGCTCATTGTCCGCACCGATTGCCAGCATAACTGTGTTCGCTTCAAGATCTTCAGAAGCACAGGCTGAACCGGTAGAAGCACCGATCTGACCATTGTTAAGGTCCCAAAGCATGCCTTCACCCTCAACCCCACGAATAGAGATCAAAATAGTGTTTGGTGTACGGTTGTCACGATCACCGACCGTAAATGTCTCGGGGATTGCCTCTAGAAGAGCATCTTCCAAACGATCACGCTTGGCACGGATGGCTGCCATCTTAGCTTCCATGTCTGTTGTTGCCAACTCCATAGCCTTACCCATACCTACGATAAAAGGAACGTTTAGTGTCCCTGAACGACGACCGCCCATGTGTTCACCACCATGAAGTAGTGGAGAGAGCTCTTGAGAGTTCTTAATGTAAAGGGCGCCAATACCTTTAGGACCGTGGAACTTATGGGCACTCATAGACATAAAGTCTACATTTACAGCTTGCATGTCAACAGGAATCTTACCTACAGCTTGTACGCCATCTGTATGGAAAAGTACCTCTTTTTCTTTACAGATCTCACCAATCTCTTGAATAGGGAAGATCATTCCAGTTTCGTTATTTGCCCACATAACAGAGACAAGCGCTGTCTTTTCAGTGATAAAACTTCTAACAGTATGTGCTTCAACAACACCTTGCTCATTAACTGGAAGATACGTGACTTTAACACCTTGATCTTCTAAAAACTTACAAGTAGAAAGAACAGATGGATGCTCAATTTCTGTAGTTACAATATGGTTTTTGTCACCATTTAAGATTTTATCGATCCATACCGACTGAAGTACCCAGTTGTTTGACTCTGTAGCACATGATGTAAAGATGATGTCATCTTCATCTGCTGCATTGATCGCAGTATAGGCCTGATCGATCGCTTTGGAGATAGCAGGATGAGAAGCGGTACCAAACTTGTGAAGAGAGTTTGGATTTCCATACTGCTCTTTGAAGTATGGTATCATCGCTTCAAGAACCTCTGGATCTACCATTGTAGTAGCATTGTTATCCATATATACTTGCATATTATTCCTTGATAATGATTACTAATTTAAATAGGACAATATCTGTCCTAATTCGATGTTGAATAATAATCTATGCGTTGTTATAGCTTGCTTAAGGTTTTTTTATAGGGATAAGGCTTTAAGAAAAGGAGAGATAATAAAACCTCTCTTTATAAGTGATTCATAAAAAGAGACACTTTACTTAGAGTATAAGCTACTCTGTTTTTGTATCCTGTCTGTTCTCTATCTCTGTCTGACAGACTCTGTTTCTACCACTCTCTTTGGCTTCATACAGTGCAGTGTCAGCACGGGTGATAGCAGCATCAAAGTTCTTGTCTTCTGGACTGACTATAGAGACACCCATACTAATGGTAAAGTGTAAGGTTTTACCATCATCCAATGGCACTTCAAGTTTTTCTACCACTTTGCGTAAGTTCTCTGCCACAGCAAAGGCACCATCACTAGGTGTTTCAGGAAGTAAAATCACAAACTCTTCACCACCAAAACGACAGACAACATCACTTTTTCGTGTCTCCTGCATCAATACATCCGCCAAGGCCACAATAACATCGTCACCGACTTGATGCCCATAGGTATCGTTTACATTTTTAAACTTGTCTATATCGAGAATGATCACAGATAGGTCACTGTTGTTACGTTGTGCCAAACCGATAAGGTGTGGGGTGATCTCTGCTATGTAACGACGGTTATAGAGCTTGGTCATAGGGTCAGTCAACGCTTGCTTGGCCACCTCTTCACGAGATTTAGCAAGTCGTTTAAAGA
>JALSUN010000023.1 GCA_027061425.1 Helicobacteraceae bacterium | reverse complement strand
CGCGTAAACGAATGTGTAAATCTCTTAGTTGTGTGTTGTCAACTTCTGAAGGTGCTTTTGTAAGAACACAGGCAGCTTTTTGAGTTTTAGGAAACGCGATAACATCACGGATACTTGGTGTTTTAGAGATTAGCATCATAAGTCTGTCAAAACCTAGAGCGAAACCACCATGTGGAGGTGCACCAAACTGAAGAGCATCCAGTAAGAAACCAAATTTCTCTTGAGCCTCTTCCTCTTCGATACCAAGAAGTTTAAATACCTCTTCTTGAACCTCTTCTTTATGAATACGAATAGATCCACCACCAAGTTCCGTACCGTTAAGTACGATGTCATAAGCGATAGACTCTATCTCTTCAGGGTCTTCTTTGTTTGTATCTTTTGGTTGTGTAAATGGATGGTGAAGTGCTTTTACACGACCATCTTCAACTTCAAACATAGGGAAGTCAACAACCCATACAAATTCAAAAGCATTTTCATCTATAAGGTTCATCTTCTCGTGTTCAGCGATGAAGTTTCTAAAACGACCCATATAATCCCATACAGTTTTCTTCTCACCAGCACCGAAGAATACTACATCACCAACCTCAAGTTCAGTTGTTTTGATGATAAGTGCAATATCTTCTTCACTAAAGAATTTTACAAGTGGACCTTTAAGACCATCTTCTTTCATTTGGAAGTAACCAAGACCATGTGCACCAAACTTACGAACATACTCTTCAAAAGATTTCATCTCGCGTTTAGAGAAGATAAGGTCAGCACCAGGAACTTTAAGAGCCTTAATACGGTTGTTTTTAGGGTCTTTAGCAATACCTGTAAAAATCTCATTATCACAACGACTGAAGATATCAATAACATCTACCATCTTAAGATCATAACGCATATCAGGCTTATCAGAACCATATAATTCCATAGCATTGTTATAAGTTATACGGTTAAATGGTGGTTTAATATCGTGTCCGGCAGCTTTAAACATCGCTTCAAGAAGATCTTCTGCAACTTTGATAACATCCTCTTGAGTACAAAAACTCATTTCGACATCTATCTGAGTAAATTCAGGTTGACGGTCCGCACGTAAATCTTCATCACGGAAACATTTTGCTATTTG
>JALSUN010000022.1 GCA_027061425.1 Helicobacteraceae bacterium | reverse complement strand
TCATCTGTCAAACGGTCTTTGATCTTCTCTTGTATAACACGGGCCAATGGACGGGCACCCATCGCTACATCATACCCCATCTCAGCGAGGTAACCCTTAGCACGTTCTGTAATCTCAACAGTAATATGCTTTTTGGAGAGTTGTTCATTAAGCTGCTTAATAAACTTGTCAACAATACTCTCAACAACATCAATCTTCAGTGGTGCAAACTCTATAACCGCATCCAAACGGTTTCTAAACTCTGGTGTAAAAAATGCCTTAAGCTCTTCACCACGAGAGAGTGCTTGGTCCGCATTAAAGCCCATAACACTTGCAGCTTGAGCACCAATGTTTGAAGTCATGATCAAAACCACATTTCTGAAGTTTGCCTTATAGCCATTGTTGTCTGTCAGTGTGGCACTGTCCATGACCTGCAGTAAGATGTTGACCAAGTCAGGATGTGCTTTTTCGATCTCATCTAAGAGTAAAACCGTGTAAGGATGTTTCCTGATCACCTCAGTAAGAAGTCCCCCCTGTTCATAGCCTACATACCCAGGAGGCGCACCAACAAGACGAGAGAGTGCATGTTTTTCCATATATTCACTCATATCAAAACGCTCATAATGTATGCCCATTTCAGCTGCTAAAGACTTCGCCAGTTCTGTTTTACCTACACCAGTAGGACCAGAGAAGAGAAAAGAAGCGATAGGCTTTTCACCTTCATTAAGGCCAGCGCGTGAACGTTTGATAGCCAATGCCACCTTCTCCACTGCACCATCTTGACCAATAACACGTGCTTTCAGATCACTCTCTAATGAGGCCAACTTCTCAGTGTCATCTTCACTCATACGAGAGGTCGGAACCCCTGTGATCTTAGAGATGACCTTCTCAATGTCATGAGGCGTCACACTCTGACGTTTCTTCTTAGAGAGATGAAACGAAGCACCTGCTTCATCAATAAGGTCAATAGCCACATCAGGCAAGAAACGGTCACTGATGTACTTTTTAGAGAGCTCCACTGCTGCTTGCAGGGCCTTGTCTGTGTACTTTAGTCCATGGTGCTCTTCATACTTGCTACGAAGCCCTTTCAAGATGAGGACACTGTCTTTTTGTGAAGGTTCATCAACATCTATCTTCGCGAAACGACGGCTTAATGCCCTATCTTTTTCAAAAGCATTACGATGTTCTGCAAAAGTTGTTGCACCCATACATTTGAGTTCACCTGAAGCCAGTGCCGGTTTGAGTTGGTTCGAAGCGTCCATACTACCGCCACTCACAGCACCCGCACCCACAAGGGTATGGATTTCATCTATAAATAAAATGGCACCCTTGGTCTCTTTAAGCTCATCAATGACTCCTTTAAGACGTTTCTCAAAGTCACCACGATACTTAGTCCCCGCCAACATAGCAGAGAGGTCAAGTGCAAAGATAGGAGCATTTTCTAAAATAGCAGGCACATCATTTTCACTAATGCGCAGCGCTAGACCTTCAGCGATGGCAGTCTTACCTACACCCGGTTCTCCCACTAAAAGCGGGTTATTCTTTTTACGACGACAGAGGGTTTGCACCACACGCTCTATCTCATCACTTCGTCCAATAACAGGGTCGATTTTCCCTTCTTTTGCCTTGGCAACAAGATTAATGGTGTACTTGTCTAGATAACTTTCACTCTCATCACCTGCTTCAGCCACACCTGTAACATCTTGATGTGAGATGACCTCTAAAACATCAACACGAGAGATCTCTTGGTCCTGCATCAAAGCGATAGCAAACGTGTGCTCTTCTTCAAAAACAGCCGCGATTAAGTCACCTACATTGGCCTGTTCTCGTTGTGCGCTTTGTATATGCTTTATCATTGTGTCTATCATACGTGAAAGTGCTACCGTCTCATACGGGTCTTGCTGAACATCTTCAGGTAGAGACTGCATCGTCTCACTTAAGTAGTTGGCAACAGCTTCACGCATCGCATCGACATCACCGCCACACTCTTTAATGATGCTAACACCCTCTTTTGAACCTAGCAAGGCAAAAAAGACATGTTCTATTGTCAAGTATTCATGATGCTGGTCTTTTGCGTAGGTTAATGCCTGCTGAAAAATACTGTTTAATTCTGCACTAATCATTACGCCTCCTCCATCGTTGCTTTAAGCGGGAAACCCTGCTCTCTTGCCAGTTTACTCACCTGCATGACTTTTGTTTCTGCCACTTCATAAGTGTAGACGCCACAGACGCCTTTCTCTTTTTTATGTACATCTATCATAATCTGTTCTGCTTCTTGATAGGTTTTATGAAACACATTCATCAAAATATCAATCACAAAATCCATAGAGGTATAATCATCATTTAACAATAACACCAGATACTGCTTGGGTTCTCTTACGCAGAGCTCCCCTTCTAATTCATGTTTAGTACTCAAAATTTATCCTAATTTATATAGTAATTAGAATGTAACAATGTTTGGGTGATGTTTAGCTTAAGAGGTGGGTATAGCTTGAATTTGTGAGAAAAGAGAAGCTAGTGGTGCGGGATTTAGAGGTTTAAGACCACTTGAGTTTAAAGTCACCACACAGTAGTTTTTCACTGTTAAAAAGTTTAACACGAACACCAATTTTTGTGGGTGCTATCTCATAACGCAACTTTTCTAAAGGTAAGACTTTTTGCATGAACTTTGCACTTGTAATGGCATCAATCTCTTTACCTAAAACCTCTGCAATGATATCGATCTGTAAAAAACCAGGCAGAAGAGGCATGCCTTCAAAATGGGCTTTAAATATAAAGTGGTTTTCATCTGCCAATTCAATGTCGACTTGGCTTTCAGATAGAGTGTGGACTTGATAAAGGTTTTGAGAGAGGTAGCTTTGACTCATAATGAGACTCCATTTTTTTCAAGAACAGCAGCGACCTGACCTTCTGCAACAACAAGAGCACCATCGAAAACTTTAAAACTGATCACAAAAAAGTTATCTAAGTTACTAATATAAGCACTCTCAACTTCAAAATGCTTTTTCTCACTTCTATTGATCCATTTAGACTTTATACTGACCAACATTCCTTTGGCGCGAAGGGGTACATCTGCCTCAGCTTTCTCTTTTGTGAGTTGTAAAAAGATAGAAGTCTGAGCACCGGCTTCCGTTAACATAGAGAGTGTCGGAGATGCTTCAAATGCAACTTGAGTACGAGAAAGATGTTCTTCACTCAGCAAAACATCACAGACAAAACCTACAGGTTTCTTTTGCGGTAGAAAAGTAAGCAGTTCATTAAGGTCAGACATTATCACTCTTATGTTCATTTATATACTGTTGAAGTGTCTCTATAGATTTAAAAGCCACTTCAGAATCAGCAATGTTCTTAAACACTATACCATACTCATTATCTAAAAATATGCTCAACTCTATAGCGTCAACAGAGTCTAAGCCCAAGCCATCTTCAAAGAGATGATCATCATCTGAAATCTCATGAACACCTACCCCTTCTAAGGCAAATAACTCTATAAGTTCTGTTTTTAATTGCGTTGTAGTAATCACGCGCTATAACTCCACTGCAATAACAGCATCTTCATGAGATTTACAAGCACTAAGAACATCTAACATTGCCCAAAGCGCAGGCGCAAAACCTTTGTGCTCACACTTAGAGACCGTAACAGTAACACTTCTGTCTGTCGGGGTCAAGGTCAGAGCGACTCCTGACTCTAAAAAGTCTGTACAGGTGTTGACCTCATCTATGTTGGCAATATTAAGGGCTTCACAACAGACTAACAAGACCTCATTTTGAGTGGTTAGCGCCTGAAGTGCACCGGTCTGAAGAACATTTCGAGAGGTCTCATTACCATTAGAGACTGTTAAGATCTCATTTTTGTTTTTATGGAGCAGTGAAAAGTATGATGGTGCGGTGTTGTAAACAGAGTTTTGAAAAGCAGTAGGACTGATAGGTTCTTGCGCATCAATAGCACCTACAATGTCCGCTGTTGCTTGCATCTCGCCAAAAGCAGAGCCGTAAACAACAGCACCATCACGAAAGTCACAAGCATCTGCCAAATAGACCATAATACGTGCCGCGCGTGTCAAACGACGGCGCAACATCATCTTAGGAACAATGCGTTTTTCATCTAAGGTTTCACACTTGGTATCTGCTTGAACAACAGCACTTTTTTTGACTATAAAATTCATCTTCATGAGAGGGCTCCAAAAACTAAAGCAGTGTTGTTGCCACCAAAGGCAAACGAGTTAGAGATAACATACTTTACAGTGCTCTCATAACTTTCCAAAGGGAGGTTCACCTGTGTGTTCTCCGCTACGCTAAGCGCTGTTTGTGGCGCAATACGTTGCTGTTTAATGACCTCACAAGCGATAATAGCCTCTAAAGCACCTGCAGCACCGAGGGTATGTCCTGTAATAGCCTTAGTCGAACTCATCGGAGGCTTATGGGTGAAGAGTGTCTCAACTGCTAAGGCTTCCACAGCATCATTTGCCTGTGTTCCCGTTCCATGAGCATTGACATAGTCAACATCTTCAGCATTTATGCCTGCATCACGAAGTGCATTTTGCATACAGGCGATGGCACCACCCGCTTCAGGGTCTGGGTTAGTCATGTGAAAGGCATCTGAACTGCCACCACTTCCACAAAGTTCTACACTCTCAGAAATTGCTACATCTTGAAGAAGAATCGCTCCGATGCCTTCAGCAACATTCATCCCTTCACGTCCTTCTTGAAAAGGTGTACACTGTTGTGTGGAGAGTACACCAAGTGCTTGAAATCCACAAACAGTAGTGTAACAGAGTGCATCAGCACCTACAACTAAGACATTTTTATAAGCCCCTAAATTAATCAGACGTTGGGCCAACATCAGTGCATTGGCACTCGAAGTACATGCAGTAGAGAGTGAACGGGTATCTTTAAAAGAGAAGGCAGTGTCTAAAGTTTCTGAGATGACAGAGATAGCATGTTCTTTGGGATTGATGTTTTTGTAGCTTTTATCTCTAAAAAAGTGCTGTTCACTTTTACCGATACCGCCCACTGAAGAGCCGACGATAAGGAGTGTCTCATTAAAATTTTCCAACGGACTCTGCTCAAGTACATTTTGAGTCACAGCAACCAGTGATGCAAAAAATTCGTCAGGGGCAAACGAGCCAAGACCCGCTTTATGCTCTTTCATATAGGAAGTATCAATGCTAATCCCGCTCTCACGGTTATAAATAGCTTGCATCAAATGCTTAGTATCACCCACACAACTGAGTGACTCATAAGCATTTACATAGACCCGATTCTTTGACATCCACTACCCCTGCTACTTTTTTTGTAATGTAGCACAGTAGCACTAAAAATGAGGTAAAACCCCCTCTTTTAGAGCGTCTCTATCTCAATAACGGTATAACCATTTTTATCAGCATCTATGTAGATGAGTCTTCCCTTTTGCTTCGTCACAAAATGTGTACAGTAAGCAGCCGCCACTGTTTCATGATAGCCCTCTTTCACTTCAAAAACTTGAAAAGGCTTCAATGCCTTAATAGCACTAACATCTTCTGCTTTACAGTGATATCCAAAACTTACAAAAGTTGTAGCCTCTTCACGTTCTAAACGCGTTAAAAGAGAGTCTCTGTCAAGACGTTTTTTTGAAACTACTAGAGAAGCTTTTGCGCCCATTTTTTCTGAACTTAGCAGTAGCCAGTTGCTGCCCTCACCTAAAGGTGTCGCATCACACACACCTAAAGTCTTTTGTGTAAAGGCAACGGGCTCTTGCAGCTCATCAACTCCCCCGAGAAGTATATAAGACTCCCTTTTAAGCGCCAAGTCGTTTTGGGCCAACAGAAGCAGGGTCTCTATGGAGAGACTTTGACGGGAGATGTTAAGATTTTTGCCCGTGAGTTCAAAGTATTGTGCCACATAGAACCCTGCTGTGTTACTTAAAGAGTTTATAAAATCTACAGGTTTTGGCGGCTGTTTTTGAATGTAACGCTGATCTCTAAGACGTTTAAACACTGCCAGATTTCCTTGTCCAGAAGCCATGTAAAGGGCTGTGTCACTTAAAACATCTCTCTCTTTAAGGGCATCATACGCACCTAAAAGGGCCAACTGTATAAAGCGGTCTGTACGACGGATCATCTTAGCAGAGATGGCTTTCCAAGAGGCCTTGACATCTAAGGTCTCATCTTCTCTACGCCCTACAGAACCCACACTGTGTATATAAACCATCTTAAACCTTCTCTATGACAAGAGATGTGTTATTACCGCCAAAGCCAAAATAGTTCAACATAAAGTACCCTTTTTTACAAAGTTTGGCACTTTGAAGTGGTGCCCATTCCAAGGTCTCATCTCTGTTTTTAAAGTTGGGAGTTCCTGGTATAAATCCTCCATCTACACACTCCATCAACAAGAGCATTTCACTACTTCCACAGCTCCCTAATGTGTGACCGATATAAGGTTTTAAGGAGAAAAAGTCCGGTGATTGACTAAACACCTTTTTCATCCCCGTAATCTCAGCCAGATCATTTAAGGCACTTGCCGTACCATGAGCTTTCACCCCAGTAATCTCTTCTGCTTTGATCTCAGCCATCTCCAAAGTCGCCTCTATTACAGCACCGATGCCTTCACCGTTAGGATTGGCACCTGTCACACTATGCGTCTCACAGCGCCCTACCCCACCAAGGTAGTGCCAAGGGCTCTCTCTCACATCATCACGACTCATAAAGAGTGCACTAATCGCCTCACCAAGGACGATCCCTTGACGGTCTCTGTCAAAAGGGGCCATTTCTGAAGTAGAGAGCAGTTGCATCGCTGCAAACCCTTCAAAAGAGATGGGTGCAAACATCTCAAAACCTATGACTAAAGCGTAATCTATGAGTCCACCTTCAAGCATGGAAGCCGCATCTATCATAGCATTGGCACTTGAAGTACATGCTGTGTTATAGGTTAATGAAAAAGGATGCAAGCCAAAATGCTCCGTAAGATGATCTGCATAAAAGCCATTTCCTATGCGTTCACAAGGCACTGTGTCAGTTTGAGAATTATCATAGTTTTGACCCAAAGGCAGGCTTAACGAAAGGTCATTGGAAGCACTGCCTAAAAAGAGTCCACAACGCGAAAGTTCCTCTGAAGTCAGACCCAACTTATCTATGGCTTTTTGAACCACATCTTCAAGATAATTCAGAGGGATGGAGAGGGCACTGTTACGGGCGGTGTCATCTATGTTGTAATAGTTAAATACGAGGTTTTCACCCATCAGTACCATCTCATTTTGAGTGGTTCTAAAGGTACCCTTTTTAAGTGCTTCAAGACGTTGTTCATACGCGCCTAATGCACTAAAGATCTCTCCACCAAGTAGCGTTATCAAAGACTCTCCTCTACTCTGGTTGAATGTAATCAGCCAGAGCATTAATAGTCGTGACCACCCGACGAAACTCTTTAGAGTCTCCTAAACGCACTTTGAACTGTGTCTGTAGACCCATAGAGATCTGTAATGCATCAAGAGAGTCTAACTCCAAACCACTTGCATCTGAAAAGAGTTCCACATCATCTGCCAGATCTTCTGGCGCTATATCCTCTTTTTCACACTCTTCGATGATCATCGTTTTAAGACGTAATTTTAACACCTCATCTTGAGAACCTATCATGCCACCCTCCTTATTTTATATTTAAATATTATAGCGGCTATCAGCAGTGAGACCAGGCCAAACATCACCAAACCAAAGACTTCATAAAGCACATCACTTAAAGTTCCCCGACGTAAAAATACATCTAAAAAGCCTTCTAATCCCCATGACATGGGAGAGACATTGGCAAACTCACGCATAAAGTCAGGCATCACAAACTTTGGTACCATAACACCACCAATAGCCCCTAAAAGTATGTTAATGATACCACCTATGGTAGTCGCCTGTTCAACACTGTCTACACTGACTGCGATTAAAATAGAGAGTCCTATAGCAGAGAGGCTTAGTGCTAATGAGATGGCCACCAAGGCGGAAATATCTCCACCTATAGTCAGGGGCGCGGCACCAAAGAGTGGAACGATGAACATACCTACTGCTATCATTACCCACACTTGTAGCTGATTAATAAGCATATAAGGGATGATCTTACCGCCAAAAAGTACAGGTAGCGTCACATTCATTGTACTCAGACGCATCAGAGTGTTTTGTTTACGTTCACTAATAAAGATGGTTGACATCGGGATAATGACAAAAAAGAGTCCAAACACAATCCATGAAGGTACACTCTGCTGGGTAGAAGTAGGTTTTTCACCCGCTTCCAAAGCAGCATAATGCACCTTCATCATCTTCTTCTCATCAAATTCTATTTTCTGTGCTTTAGGTGCATTTTTATCCCTGTGACGCTGCATCTCTTGGGCTAAGTTTATGGCGTCTAGACGTACCTGCATTACCGCACTCAAGATCTGTGTCTTAAAAAGCATGAGATGGTTTTGACCGATGTCAGCAGCAACTTCTATGTTCAGTGCGCTGTTGTTGGCATCTGCTTGAGAAAACTGGTTTTTAAAACCTTTAGGGATAACAACAATAAACTGTACGCCTTCTTCTTTTGGTCTTTTAAAATCATCAGAAATGTTATGTTCGTGCATCATCTTGTTTAGGCGCAGTTTTTTCATCACAGAAAAGCTCTCTAACGAGTTGTCTTTGTCAACTACTGCGTACTCTATAAGCGCCTTGTCTTCATTAAAAACATCTTTAAGTGCCAACGACATAATTAAAATAAAAACCGCAGGCATAATAAAAAGTGCGGCTAGTGCATGTTTGTCACGAGAGACCAATAGAAATTCTTTAATCAACATCGCTTTAAACATCTCTACGCCCCTTTGATGTCAGATTGATAAAAAGTGACTCTAAAGTAGTCGTACCATAACGCACATTTTTCACCATGATCCCAGCATTTTCCAAAAGGTCTAAAGTCTTGGCAACCGCTTGACTTGACTTCTCATCTAAGAGCAGATGCATACTGTCAACCACACTCAAAGCACTGCCTTGAGCGGATAGCATCTCTAACGTCTCAAGTGGTGTCTCATAGATCTCAAAAATGACCTGTGATGCTGATGCATTGTTTAACATCTGCTCCATCGTTCCACTTTTAATGATCTCTCCTGCATTAATGATGGCCACTTCATCACAGATCTTCTCAATTTCTGGCATATAGTGAGAGGTGTATACAACCGTTTTGTTGGCCTTTTTAAATGAGAGGATGGTCTCTAAGATCTCATTTCTCGACTCCGGATCTATGCCCACAGTAGGCTCATCAAAGAAGAGGATATCCGGGTCATTTAAAAGTCCTATTGCGATATTAAGACGTCGTTTTTGACCTCCAGAGAGCGTAGAAGCTCTCTGGTGTAACATAGAAGAGAGTCGGTTGGTCTCTACTGCATAGCTTATGTTTTTTTTGAGCTGTGCCTTCTCTATGTTTTGAATCCCACCAAAAAAGTTTAGGTTTTCTATAACCGTTAAGTTCTCATAAAAAGCGAGGGTCTGGGGGATCAGTGCACAGCGTTTACGAATGGCTACCAGATTTTTGTCTAGAGGCATACCAAAAACGCTGACTTCACCTTCTGTATATTGTGTCAAACCATTTAGTATGGAGATAAGTGTTGTTTTTCCTGCACCATTAGGACCCAAGAGTCCAAAAATAGTTCCTGGACCAATTTCAAGAGAGAGGTGGTTTAAAGCGACCTTGTCACCATAACGTTTCAGAAGGTTCGTGATTTTAATCATTAAAATGCCGTTAACAGTTTTTTATAGACAACAGCCTCTTCATCAGCAATAGACTCTAACTTCTGCGCCAAGGCTTCAAAATCAACACTTTCGCTCTTTTTAGAACGAATAGACTTGGCAATCATCAGTGCCAACTCTCGCCAACTGTCTCCCACTGCTGTCATCATCTCAGCAGACTCTAAAAGTACTTCATTGTTTAAAATATGCCCTGACTCTTGTAAAAAAGAGGCGTAAATATAGCGAAAACCTGCACCACCTGTACCGATTTCTTCTTGCATTCTTACGATATGCCCTAGAAAAAGACGTGCATAACGGCGGTCTTTACTTTCAAGTTTTCTAATCGCTTTTGCCAAGTAATGCATCCCTTTAAGACCAGCTATAGGTACAGGAGTGTTTAACATACGCTTAGCTACTGTTTTTACCGCCTTAGGCACTACGTTTTCATAGTCGATTGTTGTTGGAACATATGTAGGGTAATAGATGGCACCTTTTGGTGCCATCACACCTTTGGCAAAACGTGCTTTCAAAAACTCCTGCTCACTTGCCTCAACAACATGTTCAAAAACAGGATCACTGATCTTGTAGCTCGTCTCCTCTTTGCCATAGACCAAAAGGTTATGACCATTAAAGTGAAAACGCATCTCTTCAGGAAGGTAAGGCAACCAAAATACTGACGTCTGCGCACCAACGATCTTTCCCTCTTCAAGCAGTACATCCAAACGTTCTTGCCCCTTCTGTTGGTTGGAGAAGGTCTCGATCTTCATCTTCACACCGATGTTTTTCTGCAAGCCTTTGATGATGGCTTTAGGGATGGAACGATACGCAATAAGCGGCATCCCAGCCAATTTCACAAAAGGAAGATAGGCAAAGTTCAATGCGCTCGAAAGACCAAAGGCCATCGGTTCACTCAAAGAGAGACCATGATGTGTTAGCATCGTAGACATCACACCACTTTCACAGTGACCTGCATGTTTATGGATAAAAGTTTTGTTAGCTGTAGACAATTAAGACTCTCTTTTAGGAACAGTTTTTAGTACATCATTACTTATGCCCATCACATCACTGTAACGCTCTAACATTTTCTCAGAAAGTTTGGCAAACACTTCAGGTCTAAAGTGACGTTTTATACGCCACTGAAAAAGCCCTGTTGCCTGAGAAAGGGAGAGAATATCAAGACGGTTGTCATACATATGAAACTCTAAAGGAGAGGCTTGACCTGATACACAAGCTTCATACGCCTCATCAGCAAGACGTTCAAGTTCAGCCACTGCTTGTTGCGTCGCCTCCTCTTCAACATCCCATCCACTTGATGCTACAACACCATACTCACCATCTTGGCCTGTCGCATAGACTGCACGCTTCTGGCCACGATAAATACTGTTTTCGTCTTGTGGAACTTCTTGTTCGTTCATAGACTAGACCACCTCTAACTTCATAAATGCTGTCGAAAAACGACCGCTTTCAGGAATGTAACAAAGTAAAGTGTCTCCAGCTTTTAGACGTCCCGAATGAAAAAGTTCTTCTAAGATAATAAAAATCGAAGCTGAGCCCGTGTTTCCCTTGGTAGTCAGGTTGGTAAACCACTTCTCTTGAGCGATGTCACAGCCCGCTTCTTTCATACCATCATACACCTTGTCTCTAAAGTAGCCCGAAGAGTAATGCGGTAAAAAGTAGTCTATCTCATCAGGGTCCAGTTTTCCACTTTCTACCAACGCTTTAAGTGGTTTGGTTACAGTGTAGTTAATAATGTGTTCGTTGAGCTGTTTGACATCTTGTTTGATCGTCATCACAGAGTGTTCCGCCCACTCTTTTGGGGTATAGTCACGCCACCCTTTTAAAGTGCCATCGTCAAGTTTCTCCGCACCTGCATACATGCAAGCATCTTGTTCATTAGCATACGACTTTTGAACGATCCACTCTACTTTTAGTGAGATACCTTCTGCGTTAGGTGTAGGGCTCAGACGTGCAGCACCTGCACCATCACTCAACATCCATCGTAAAAAGTCTTTTTCAAAAGCGATCTCGGGTGCTTTACCCAAGGCATCTACCTTAGTCGCGATCTCTTCATCAAAATGCTCTGAACGCATCAGTGATGAGCAGTTTTCACTACCTGTGGCTACAGCATGATCACACTCTCCAGCCATTACCGAAAGATAGGCATACTTCAGAGCCATAGTAGCCGACAGGCAGATTCCGGCAGTAGCGATCACCTCACAACTTGGTATCTTAAGATCACCATGCACCATCAAAGCGTGATTTGGCATGAGTTGGTCGGCCATAGTTGTGCCACAAGCAAGGAGTTCTATATGGTTGATGTCAAAGTTCTTTGAGTGAAGTTTCTGCACTACTTCTGCTGCCAACTGTGCATTGGTATGAGTAGGTAAACGACTCTCCTTATCTAAAGCATAATGACGTGTCTTGATCTTGTTAGAGCGTAATATCATCCGCTTTGCACGAGAAGGTCTTGAGCCTATCTGTCCTAGAACCTGCTCTATATGTTCATTGTCTACTGCTTCGTTAGGCAAAAATGCCTGAATATCATTGATGTATACTGTTCTACTCACACTTACCGTCCTGATGGTTTTTCATAATATTTGACACTTTCTTCAATCTGCTTTTTTCTAAAAGGATAGATGATGTTTTTCACTAAAATGTTTAAAGGGACTATAGTCAGTACCAAAGTCACTAAAAAAACTGTATAAATCGTAATCACAATTTTTCGTGCAAAACTACCGGGTGCCCCTGCTTTTTGTATCAGTTTTCCCCAGATCATAAAAGAGCGCGTAGCTATTTTTTCTGTGGCAACAAGCTTACCATTGACACTCACCGCACCCATGCTCTTTAACATCGGTTGCTTTAACTTCTCTTCATCTTTTTGAAGTCCATCCAAAAGACGTTCTCCAAAACGTACACTCGCCTTCATATCTTTTGTAGAGACACCTGCCGCTGGTAGACCAAACACAGGATCTTTCTTACCTGTCAATAACCAACGTGGTGTGGTCAAAAATGCGTAGAGAGAGCCCCCTTGGTCTGTAAGCACAACATTGTCTATCAGTGTCGCGTCAAGGTCTTTAAGTAGCTTTTTCATCTTTTCTTGTGCCATAACCCACATGTCACGACAAGCAATAAGTGTCACAACAGGCGTGTTTTTAAAGATTTTTTTGGCTTGATCTGACTGTAAAAACCCTGTCACTGGAATAGATGGTGACAAAAACCAGATGGTATAGCCCAAAATTATGAGGTCATACTGCTCATGCAGACCTTCTATCTCTTCCACGGGGCATCCATTCATATAGATCGCTTCTGGAAAAGCGTCAAAAAATGGATAAAAAGGCCATGGATATGGGTATTTGGTCACAGGCTGGATCTTGTGATAATCAACAGAGACATCATCACTCTTTAAAAGTGGTGCTGTTACACTGTTAACCATTTTTTTAAGCTGACCACTCTGCGAATAATAGAGAACTAATACTTTTTTCATTAAAAACCACAAAATTTTATTTTAGCCTTAGATTTTAACGTATGTCCCCATAAAGCATCATAAGTATGCAGACACATCTATAATCTTCTCTAAAATCACAGCCTCTTTCAACACCTGTAGTTTCATATCCTTCCTGATATTTCAGCACATTAAGAGGACAACTCCAATATAATGCAACTAGCAAAAACAGAGGCTGTAATAGTCTCATAATTAAAGGAAGTTTATGTTTGATACGGACAAACTCAGTTCACTCGATGCACTCATGGAAGCCCAAAAAATCGCACATGCACCCGTGATTTTTCATGTAGCAAACCTCTTGAGAGAGTGGAAGGTCTTAGAGTTACTACACAAAAACAAAAAAACGGGTATGAGCATACAAGAGCTTCAAGAAGCCACTGACATTAGCGAGTACGGTCTCAAAGTACTCTGTGAATCGGGTTACAGTATGGGTGCTTTAAAGTATGAAAATGGACGTTATTTCATCACACGTGTTGGATTTTTCTTAGCATTTGACGAGATGACCAATGCCAACTTTAACTATACCAGAGATGTGAACTACCTTGGTATTATGGACTTAGGTGAGTCTATTAAAAAAAGTGAACCTACCGGTCTTCAAAACTACTTCAGTAAAGATTGGGAGACGATCTATCCCCATCTTACAGAACTTCCTAAAGAGACCCGTGAGAGTTGGTTTGGTTATGATCATTTCTACTCTGACTCTGCATTTAAGACACTCGTTGACATCATGGCCGAAAAAAAGCCTAAGAAGATCTTAGACATCGGTGGCAACACGGGTAAATGGGCCATCGCTATCACGACTGCCTCACCTCAAACTGAAGTGACCATTTGTGACCATCCACTTCAGATCCAGACCGCATTTAAAAATGCTGAAGCAGCAGGTGTCAAAGATCGTGTTCATGGTGAAGTCATGGACTTGCTTGACCACTCCAAGCCTTTTCCAAAAGGTTTTGATGTGGTGTGGATGAGTCAGTTTCTAGACTGTTTTCCACCAGAAGACATTATCGCTATTTTACAACGGGCAAAAGAGGCACTCAGTGAAGATGGTCGCATCAACATTATAGAACCTTACTGGGACCGCCAACAACATGAGATCGGTGCCTACATCCTTATAAACTGTTCACCTTACTTTACAGCACTGGCTAATGGTACAAGTAAAATGTACAGTGCAGAAGATATGCATAAGTATATTGAAGCCGCAGGACTTGAAGTGGACACTGAAATCGATCGTTTAGGATTTGGTCATACACTGACCACTTGTAAGCGTAAAGGGTAATCCCTCTACTTCCATCATAATGTACAAGCGTACATTATGAGTTTAAAAACTACTTGTTTTCGTTAATGTAGTCACAAAGAGATGCTGCAGTAGCAAAAATAGTCTCTGCATCAGCGATATTTGTCACCTTGACACCAAACTCTTTCTCTACTACAAGCGTTAACTCTATAGCATCTACAGAGTCAAGGCCCAGTCCATCTTCACCAAAAAGTGGATCTGTATCACTAATCTCACTTGCTTCAATGTCTTCTAGACTAAGACCTTCAATGATTTTCTCTTTTAAAACGTCAGTTGTTACCATAGTTACACCCTATTTCATTTATATTAGCAGTAGTTTAACATAGTGAGTTTGAGGGTAGCGTTAAAAAATTATAAAAGAGATAAGCAAAAGCCAAAAAGGTTAAAAGGTTTAGATTTGGT
>JALSUN010000021.1 GCA_027061425.1 Helicobacteraceae bacterium | reverse complement strand
ATACTGCCAAAAGGTCTGGTGACGGTACGATTTGAAGAGGCGACAGTGAAGTCTCTGCGCATAGGAAAACACCTTGTACTCGGTTCGGATGCAGGGTATGAACTTTTTTTAAGTGAGGGTAACGCTAACTTCCCGCTCTTCTTTTTTAAAGATGACGACCTACAGGCACATTTATGTGACCAGGAAGCTTATGACATCTGTAACACACTCTGTTGCGATGATGTTTCGTCTGTTGGAGATGAGGCCAAAAAAGCCTTAGATGAGGCATCGGTTATCTTCTATCTTCAAGAAGACGGGGTCATAGAAAAACTGCCACAGGCAAAAGTCTTTGACTGTGGGGAGTATAAAGATCTTTTTGAACTGCACCAAAACGGTGTCGAGATCAGAGACCAACTCATCGAAAACCTTCCTGACAACATCGAAGAGCATCTGCCTTTAGAGCGAGACACCTCTCCGGCGGCGATCAATAAACAGGTCAAAGCGATCATGGATGCAGAGAAGGTGAAATTTACTACCAAAATGGCCGCCGTAAAAGAGGAGATGGAAGCCGAGCGTGACGCTGCCATAGAAAAAGCCAATGTGACCTTGAAAAAATATGGACAAGAACCTATTGATCTGAGTGCAGCCTCACCATCGCCTTCAGCTGACTTTGCCATGTCTGCAGAGGTAGAAAAAGCGTTCGATCAGGCAATCGCTACACTCAAAACAAAAAATGCACAATACGGTCTCAACATCGATGAGAAGATCGCAGAACTTCAGCAGGGTAAAGAAGAGACGCTGGCCTTGGCCAAAAAGGGTGAAGGACAGTTTGCCGAAGGTATGGAGAAGATCGCCAAGGTCAAAGAGTGGGCAAAAGACCCCACCCCCCAATGGGCAAAAGAGATGATGTTAAAAGCAGGGATCGACCCTGAAAACCCTTTTGAAAAAGAGCTGACGCGCGAAGATGTCATAGCCCTTCATGCTGAAGGAAAGTCTCTTGCCAAAAAGAACCTCACCGGACTGGACTTGAGTGCGCTTGATCTTAGCGGTATTGATCTGACACAGGCCAACCTTAGCAAGACGGACTTCTCAAAAACAGATCTTAGCGGTGCCAAGCTTGATGGTGCGAACTGCAGTGAAAGTAACTTTACAAAAGCCAAACTCTCACAGGTCAGTGCAACACAGTGTATGTTCATCAAAACGATCTTTGAAGAGAGTCTCTGCGAAGAATTTAGAGCAGACAAGGCTTTTTTCAATGCGGCGCTTTTCAAAAAAACACAAGGTTCCAAAGCAAGTTTCGAAGCGGCAAGTTTTCAAGAGGTGGAGATGGAAGAGAGTACTTTTACAGACAGCAACTTTTCCAAGAACTCCTTTTCAAAGTCCACACTTCAAAAGTGCGACTTTAGCGGTACTCAGATGACGAAGGCTACGTTTAGCGGGTGTGAGCTTACTGACTGTAGTTTTCAAGCCCTGGATGCTAAAGCGATGTTGTTTAACAAGACCAAGCTCACCAAGTGCGATCTTGGCAACGCTGAACTTTACAACATGAGACTGCTTAAAGAGAGTGCGATGTACGAGTGTGACCTTTCAGGTTCAAACATGAAAAAAAGTACCATTTTCGAAGCTAAGTTAGAAGGATGCAAACTACAACAGGTGATCATAGACAAGTCTCTCATCAAAAAGTCAGTGCTTGCCAAGTGTGACTTTAGAGGGGCAAGTGCCAAAGGTACCCGTTTTGAATACGCTGCGGCAACAGCGTCTACTTTTGCAGGGATCAACCTTTTAGGGGGTTCTTTAAGAAGAATGGACCTTAAAGCGTGTGACTTCTCTTACGCCAACCTCTATGGGGTAGAGTTCTACAAGGCTAAAGTGTATGAGGTCAAGTTTGAGGGTGCCAACCTGAAAAGAAGCGGTCTTGAAAACAGAGTGGAGTTTATAGATGACTAAAGATGAACTGTTTGAGAACATAAAAGAGGACAACACCATTAACAAAGTGGCCCTGCAGGGTCTTGATCTTCGTGGTGTGGACTTAAGAGGTGTACGTTTTGAAGAGGTGGCCTTTGTAGATGTTGACCTCTCTTCTGCGAAGATCCTCAAAACCGGGTTTAAGAAGTGCAGTTTTGAGAGATGTCTGTTTGAGGAAGTGAACTTCGAGGGGTTGTCATGGCAGTCTATGGTGATGTTCTCCTGCAGTTTTAAAAATGCCAACTTGGTTAAAACTTCTTTTATCGGGATGGACTTCAGTGGCAGTGACTTTAGTGGTGCCAACCTCAGACAGGCCTCTTTTACAGACTCCAGACTAAACCAGGTGCATTTTGAGAAGACAGACTGTACCAAGAGTAGTTTTTTGCACAATGAGATGCAACAGAGTGTTTTTGTGAACAACGATCTGCTCTCAACCAACTTTTTTAAAAGTGACCTGAGCGGTACCAAGTTTGTTAAAAGCCATCTTGTTAAATGTGTCTTGATGGATTGCTCCTTGGCGCAGCAGGACTTTTCGGGCATGACGCTCAACATGGTGCAGTTTAACAACGCCGACCTGAGTGGCAGCAACTTTGAAAAGGCCAAGGTCAGTAAAAGCAACTTTATCAACGCCAACCTGAGTGGGTGCAACTTTAAAAATGCAGTAGGGCACAACACCATTTTTATGAAAAGCGATCTTAAAGGCAGTGACTTTAGCGGTGCCGACCTTTATCAGAGTAATTTTGGAGAGGCGAAACTGGAGTTGACGAACTTTTCGGGTGCTAAGATGATGCAGAGTTATTTTGTCTCGGCGACAGCGAAAGAGACGAATTTCTCAGAGGCTGACCTACGTTATGCAAACTTTAACTATGCTCATTTGGAAAAGGCCTACTTTACGAACACGAACCTCTCTCATGCTACCTTGCACAAAACACTACTGTCTGACACCACGTTAGACCATGCTAACACCAACGGTGTCAAGTACACCGACCCGGTGCTTGAAGAGGCAGAAGCGTGGCATGCACCACAAACTATATTTAAGGATGATCATCATGTCTAAAAGACCACTTCATATACCAAGCTCCACCCGGTTTAAATCAAAACTTGTTTCTGTGTCGGCAGGTACTTTTATATGCAAGGCTGATGGCTACTCCTATCGTGCAGAGAAGGCATTTAGCTGTCTGGTCATGCCACAGGTCGGTGACACGGTACTGCTCTTCAGAGATGAAGAGACGACCTATATCACCGAGATCTTAAAAAGAGAGAAGCTCCAGCATGTGGAGATCGCAGTGAGCAGTATTAGTATCTCGAGTGAGGAAGAGATGAGGTTTGAAGCCGGAAGTGCCATCAACACTTTTGCACCGGAGGCTAATGTCGTCATTTCTGAGGTCAGTGTGTTAAGCAGAGTACTTCACTTGCGATCAGAGCTTTTTAACAGTGTGGTGAACACGGTGCAGGCATTTGTAACGCATCTTCATATGAAAAACAGCAGTGTGACGCAGCAGGTCGAAGAACATGTCGAGATGCAGTGTGGCTCCAGTCGAAAAGTGGTTAAGGGCAGTGACATCTACAACATCAAAGACCAGATCACCATAGCTGAGGGGCAAGTCAAGATCGACGCCCAACAGATCAACATGGGTTAAAGGAGAAAAAATGTTTCAACTTACAATGGCAGATGGTCAGAATATGGCCATGCCTGATGTCTGTCTTACGCCGACACCAGGGGGTCCGGTACCGATGCCTTATCCCAATATTTCGATGAGTGCTACGGCACTGCCTCCTACTACGGCGATGACTATTTTGGTAGACGGCACACCTGCACTTAACATGCTCAGTGAGATCCCTGTAAGCAACGGTGATGAAGCCGGTGTCAACTTGGGTGTCGTCTCAGGCATGATCATGGGACCGACAAGTTTTGTTATGGGCAGTGAGACCTTAATGCTCGAAGGTGCCCCGGCAGTAAAACTCACCAGCGAGACAGGTCAAAATGGTGAGATGATGAATGCAGAGGGGGTCTGCATCGTCCCAAGTCAGGAGATCATGATCGTTTTAAGTTAATCAAACACTCTTAGCTTAGATATTCCTTATGTGGTTAGTTATATAATGAATCATAGAGACTTATATAAGGAGTCTAATATGAGACATTTAACGTTTATAACCGCACTACTTTTGACACTTCTTCTTTTTAATGGCTGTTCCAACGGTTCTGATGGCAGTAATGGCAGCAATGGAACTGACGGCATCTCCATCACTTGGTTAGGCAGCGCCGCTTCTGACCCACAAGACCCATCATACAATGACGCTTATCACAACAC
>JALSUN010000020.1 GCA_027061425.1 Helicobacteraceae bacterium | reverse complement strand
GTTTTGTCTTCTACAAGTGTAAGCGTCTCATGTGGCAACATCTCTATACCACTAGACAAAAACAGTGCCGTTATCACTCCAAAAAAGAGTAGTGCGACCGCTGCCGTCCAAGGGTTACTTTTAGTTTGTGGAAACTCTGTGCCTATTAGGGTAATACCAAAAAGCATCAAGACTCCGATACCTCCAGTGTAGATAAAGATCTGAAACAGACCCAGGAGCTTGGCATCGAGTGAGATGTAGTAAAGTCCCAGGACCAACATCATCAATGCAAAAGAGATCAATGCCGAAATGCTCTTTTTAAAACTGAGACTGGCGATAGCCAAGCCCAAGACAACACTTAACAAGACAATGTTCATGACTTCTCCTCAGTTTCTGGAACAGTTTTCTCTGCTGATTGAGCCTCTTTAGCTTTCAGAGCAGCTTCAGCAGCTTTTTTCTTGGCTAACAACTCTTTTTTCACACGAGCAGCCTCTTCCTCTTCAAGTCGACTGTCGATGTAGCTTTGGGGGACATCAACATTGACCCAGAAATCTGCCTGATCTTGGTGCCAACCACCCGTGATCATGTCATAACGTCCACCACTTAACACGATGGACTTCTCAGGTTTGGTCGGACAGACATCTTCACACAGTCCACAAAATATGCAGACCCCAAGGTTGACCTCAGGTACGATGTTCTGCTTTTTAAAAGGAAGCTGTTTCATCGTGATGGCAGAGACAGGACAGATCTTGTTACATGAGTCACAACCTATACAGGTCTCATAGTCTATGCGATGCTCTCCTCTGAGACGTTCTGACTTATGCATAAGATGTTCACGCACATCTTCAGTCGCCGGACTTTTTGTACCGAGTGCTTTTGAGACACGGTACACTTTTTCTATAAATTCCAAGATCATAAGCCCACTCCTAAAATAAAGTGTTTGGCCATCAATACCCATGCCATGTTAAGTAGTGAGAGCGGTACAAGGTAACTCCATGAAAAATTTAACATCTGTTTCATCGTTATACGCGGGGTACTAGCACGAATCGTCATCATCAACATGGCAATAAGCAACATCTTTAGAAAGAAGAAGATATAGCCATCGAAGAAGATGCCTTTGTAAGCACCTAAAAAGAGTGTTG
>JALSUN010000019.1 GCA_027061425.1 Helicobacteraceae bacterium | reverse complement strand
AGAAAAAGGGTCTGGTGATGAATCATTCCAACTGCTCTTTTATGATACTAGTCTTATGAAATATGGGTAGTCAACGATAAATTCTGCATCGGCATTGGTAAATGTAAAACTTATAACACTTTCTTCAACATCCCTGCATACTTTTCAGAAATGGGAAACGTCTTACCTTCTAAAAACTCTGAGGCTAAGGCATTGATCCATGCGCGGGAGGTGGTGACTCCTGAGATACTCAGTTCATGTTGTCCCGCTATTTGTGTAAACTCATAGTGACGTACCTGTACACTCAAAGGCTCCAGCTCACCATCAAGTAGTACTTTCATCTCCATACTTTTGTCTTTGGAATTGAGGTCTAACTCCAAGACCTCTCCATAGGCTTCGATTTGTGAATTTATGGCCATTTTTGCCCCTTTAGAGAGGGCGATGTCTTTGACTTTGTTAAACATGTTTTGGCTTAGGTCTCATGAGGGAAATGCTGGTTGAAGGTCTCTATTTTCTTATGAGTACCTTGTATTTGATAATAGTTGTTTTCGAAAATATTCCAGCTACAGACATCTATGGGTGTGGCTTCTGAAGCGTTGATATCTCCTGTAACTCCAGCGACCTCTAAACCTGCTGCTACAAGTTCTGAACAGAAATGGGCATCAAAGTTCTCTTGGTTGTAGGTAGGCCCTTTTTGGTTGAAAGGAAGGTCATCTACAAGGTCGATGGCAGACATGAGTGCTTGTGAGACATCGTAGGGTTTGTTTTCTTGGTCAGATAAAAAAGTTAAAAAGTCCTTCTCTTTAAAATGTTGTTGACGGACACTCTTTTGGAGTGGAAGCCACCATACCTCTCCTGGAAAGGTATGTAGCTTTTTGCTTAGATCTGTGACGATAACCTTGTCGATGTCATCAACAGAGGTGGCCTCAATATACTTTAGTACAGTGTTCCCATCGGTGTCTATAGTGGGTGTTTGGACGATAACACCGACATGTGAGACCACAGAGTCTGTGGCATGTTTAATCATCTTAGAGATATGACTTGAACCTCCAAAGGCGATAACATCACCAACTTGTACTTTTAATAACATGGCTTCATAAGAGAGTGGTTTGGGAAACATATAGATCCTATTTCTTGTATATATATTTAGAATAA
>JALSUN010000018.1:39652-47116 GCA_027061425.1 Helicobacteraceae bacterium | reverse complement strand
TTGTCTTTATGTTCGCCTCTATGACCAACCTCTTTAACTTTGGTCTGATCACAGGTGTGACAGTTCTGATGGCAATGCTGACCAACCTCTTTTTAACAGGGGCATTGATGAAGATCTTTGTGAAGAAACAAGATACTGTAGCCTAATGTTGTATTTAAGATAGGTTGATAGTCCGGCTTCTTTATATGAATTGTATTATTGTGAAAATAATAGTAGATATACAATCGAAACGTTGCTCTACTTAGAAAAATTATATAGCGTAATTGGATTATCTCTTGAAGATAAACATTTTTAGGGATATACTGTCAAAAAGGAGGCTGTTTATGGACGCCATACAAAAAGAGTTAGTATCAAGAAAAGGTGAGATCCACAGTGCGATTGAACTACTTTTCAAAGCCAACATGAAAATTACTGATTGGGATGTCCCAGAAGCGGATGATAAAGAGGGGGCTAAGATATTGCTAGATATGATACAAGAGAAGATAGATGCTATCCGTGCTGATGTAGAAGCCGGAAAATACAACAACTATTAAGGATAAACGATGAGTTCACATAAACACCATGAACATTTAGAGAGAATAAAAGAAGCTGTAACCAAAACAGATACACTTAATGCGACTGAGAAGTCTGAGACTATGAAGCGTTTAGAAGAGTGGATTGCAGAAGATAAGGCCGAAGGTATTATCTATGAAGAGCTCATAGAATTGGCAGCAGAAATCAAGCCTCTACTAGCAGAGTTAGGGCTTATAAACTAAGTATGACTACTGTTGTTATTTTGCTCGGTGGTGGTTTTTTAGCCACAGTCTTAGGACTCTACTTCATTTATGACATGAAAAAAAAAGGGCGCTGGTAAAGCCTCTTTTTAGATAACTAAAAAAGTCAAGAAATTGACTTTTTCTTGACGCTCTTTTTCCCACTCTACATTTAAAAATAGTATCCCAAACGTACATTAGCATAATGATCACTTGCTGAATCACTCAGCCCATAAGCATAACTTGCAGTGGTAAACCAGTTTTTGTCAATCGTGTAAAAAAGATAAGCAGAAGCGGTGTTTAGCGGTGCTATGGTCTCGATGGTGTTACCTGTAATAATCTGGTTATAAATGCTGTCACTGCTGTTGTATGCACCACTGATATAGAGACTGTTGGTAGGGTAGAACCCCAAGCCAAGATTATAGGCATGGGTGTTGGCATAGTTTATAGAGACGGGGTCGTTGTTGATGTCTGTGTAGTTGATGTCATCATCATTGATGAGGGTGTAACTATAGCTTCCAAAGAGGTTGAAATCTTTAAAGAGGTAGCTAAGACTTGCGGAAGCGGTATAGTCTAAGTTGTTGTTATCAGCCTCATAGGTAGGCAGCAGTGCGCCACCACCTAAACGGATGTTGAGCGTGGAAAAGGGTGTAAACTGGTAGTAGGCACCTACAAAAGTGTCGGTGGTTCCCTTGGTGGATGTAATGCTACTCTCTGAGTCGAAATAGGCACTAGAAACCTGTAGCGAAAAGGCCTTATAGTAGTAGTCTGCTTGTAACGAGGCTGCATAAGTGTCTGTTTTTTCTTGAGTATTGGGACTGATCTGTGAATAACTGGCACCTAAGATCACATCAAAATGGTGGGGATTTTCTAAACTTTTTATGGTACATCCACTGATGTCTACAAGCTCCATCAAAGAGGTATTAGGACACTGGTCTGCACGGTCTTCTACACCATCCATATCGGTATCCGTAAAGGCAAATAGCGCCATGTTTAAAAGTGCTATGGTTGTGAGTATGCGTAGCATAAGGGCTCCTTGAACACCGTGTCGGTGTTAAAATCTTATTTATAAGGCATGTTGGGCATCTCTTGTTGGCCGTTATGGCCACTCTGATGTTCACCCATTTGCTCTTTCATCTGTTGTTGTCCATGTTGACGCTGTTGCATCTGCTCCATACGTTGCATGTTTTCAGAGTGCTCCATCTGGTCAAGACGACGCTCTTTGTTTCCATCCATATGCTCTTGCTTGTGTTGCTGTTTCTGCATTTGAGTTCGCATCTGAGCAATGGCTTCGGAGCGCTCTTGTTCATTCATTTGAGCAAGACGCTGTTTAAACTGGTTCATCATCTCTACACGCTTGGACGCAGGTGCATTATGGATGGCCTGAAGTTGTGCATCGATGGAGTTTTGAGCATAAAGACTGATACTCATGGGCCATAACATCATAACAACAGTATAAAAAATAGTTTTTTTCATAGAAATCTCCTGAGAGTAGTGATGATATTATGGCATAAGTATAAAGAGAGAGACGCTCTCTTTATCAGTTTTAGTGTTGACCTCTTGGTGTTTGTCCCTCTTGAGGTTGTTGCATGTCACGTGTAGAGGTCTGCTCGTTGTGTGATCCTTGTTGTTGCATGTTTCCTGAACCCATCTGGTGCTCTTTCATCATCTGTTGACCTTGTTGATGTTGTGCCATCTGCTGACCTTGCTGCATCTTCTCACTGTGTTGCATCTCTTGGTTGCGACTGCGTTGCTGGGTCATAGTACGTGTGTGAGACATCTCTTGGTTTTGGTTATGTTCTCCAGCATGTGCTTGTCCTGTTGTTTGCATCTCTGTACGCATTTTTTCAACAGCAACTTGACGCTCTTCAGGAGACATGGTAGCCATCTTCTCTTTCATCTGGTTCATCGTCTCAACATGCTGTTGACGCATCTCTTGGTTTTGTTCTTGTTTTTGAGTCTGCATCTGTGTCTGCTCAACCGATGGTGTAGTGTCTGCACTGCTTACAGTGAGTGTTCCGAGTAGGATTAAAGTGAGTGTACTTAGTGTAATGTTCTTCATAATCATTTCCTTGTTGTGGCTTTTTTAAAAAGCCTTTTTGTTTTTTGACAGTGTTAGTATCGCACAGTAGTGTTAGTGAAGTGTGAGCGATAGGTTAGCGCAGTGTTAGTGGAGTACAAGTTTTGTCAGTGATAGTGAGATGGTAGTACCCTTTTGCTCTTGGCTTTTTACTAAGATCTTAATCCCTAACTCATCACAGAGCTTTTTAACGATGTGCAGACCGATACCTATGCCCCGCTCCTGCTCTTTATAAAAACGCTCAAAGATACGTTTGGGGTTTTTAATCCCTTTGCCAGTGTCAATGATGTTAAGTCGTTGTGCTTGGTCATCATATATAAGATGGACACTGCCTTGTGGGGTGTTGTATTTACAGGCGTTGGTGAGGAGGTTGTCTAAGATGCGACTAAAGGCTGGTTGGTTGGTGTTGAGAGTGACATCACTGATGGTGACTTGAAAGTGCAGTTGCGGGTAACTCTTTTCTAAAAGCTTCAGACGCTCCTGTACCAAAGTCTCTAGAGAGAACAAGGTTTTTTGTGTTTGGTGGTTATGCAGATAGGCACGGAGGTTCTCTTGGAGGTCAAGTACGTTTTGAACACTCTGCTCTATCCGTGTGATCTTGCTGTTCTCTCCTATCTCTTTTTTTAACATGGCACTGTTGAGTCTAAGTGCTCCCAATGGAGTATTAAAGTCGTGGAGGATGTCTTTTATGAACTCTTGGGTGAGACTGAGGGCATTTCTCAGTGGGTAGAGTGCGTAGAGTGAAAAGAGAATGGAGAGAATGATAATGACAAGAAGTGTGCCAAAAAAATTGAGATAGGCCTCTTTTTGCAGGGCATGTAGTTTATCATCATAGTGTTGGGCATTGAGATGGAGTTGCATGACAAAGTCATCCGAACCTGGGATAGGGAAGTAACTGTTGAGACCCTCTGCTTTTTTGTAGAGAGTGTAGAGAAGTTGTTTCTGTTTGGGAACAAAGTCGATGTTAAACTGTGTACATTTGAGATCATAACTACACAGTCGCATCTCTGAGAAGAGTGTATCGTCCAATGTTTTGACCGCTGTGGTGTAGTTGAGGTAAAAGAGGGTGCCGATAAGCAGACTCAAAGAGCTAAAAAAGAGGATAAAGCTTTTGATAAAAGATTCTATCTCTACACGGCTCAACTTTCTGCCTTGTTCAAGATGTACCCTACCCCTCTAAGGTTTTGGATGTTAAGACCTGTAGTCTGTTTAAGTTTGTTGATTGCGACACGAAGGGCGGTTGAAGAGGGTTTTTCAAGACTCTCTAAAAGGTAGGATTTATCTAAAACCTTGTCGATGTTGGTGATGAAAAGCTCAAAGAGTCTCTCTTGTACCTCACCAAGAGAGAGAACAGTGCCCTCTTTTCGTAAAATCTTGGACTGAACATCAAAGGTGAGTGCACCATACTTAATGATGTTTGGTGCGACTTGTGCTAACTTGGCATTTACACGGATGAGCAACTCTTCTGGAAAAAATGGCTTCTTAATGTAATCATCGCCACCCACTTCAAACCCTTTAGCCATAGTGTTCATGTCGACCAAGGCACTAATAAAGATAGCAGGAGTCTTGTCATCAGCACTCCGTAAACTCTCTAAAAGTTCGAGCCCATTGATCTCAGGAACATTAATGTCAAAGATATAGAGATCAAAGTCATTATCATAGGAGGTATCGGCAGCAATGCCACCATCTAGAACTAAGGTCACATCATACCCCTCACTCTCAAGGAGTTCCTGCAAGGTTTCTGCCAATAATTTGTCATCTTCTAGTAAAAGTATTTTTTTCATCATCATATATTGTAGTAGAGAAGTATTAGTGGAGTGTTAAAGTTGTTTAAATCCTTAACGTTGTTCTAACAAAACTTGTATAAAATGATTGTAACAAGGAGATATTATGAAACCTCAATTCACACCACTTTACCGCTTTTGGCACTGGCTGATGGCCTTTTCTATTATTGGGATTTTAGGCACAGTGGTACTTAGAAAAACATTTTTGAGCTGGCGAAGCAATGCAGAGCTTATTCAAGCCAAGCTCTCTGCAGCAGGGACTGAAGTGACGGCAGAGACTGCCAAGATGATTGCTAAAGCCATCAGAGAACCGATGTGGGAGTGGCACTACATCTTTGCACTCTTTTTAGCACTCTCTATAGTGATACGCCTCTATATGGTCTTTAGAGACCCTAAGATCTTTCCTCTTTTAGTATTGATACGGGCACCAAAAGAGGAAAAACTGCAACGCGGCACCTACTTCTTTTTATGTGTATCGTTAATGGTGATGGCACTGAGTGGGGGCACGCTCTATTTTCATGAGTTTTTAGGCTTTAGTAAAGAAGGTGTGCACTGGGTGAAAGAACTTCACGAAAATATAATGTATGCAGTTTTACTCTTTGTCTCTATGCATTTGGCAGGTGTATTGCGTCATGAATTTGTCACTAAAGAGAGCATCATCTCTAAGATGATACATGGGGATGATGAGCCCGTTTAAAATTCGAAGTGTTCCACTTTCAATACCCTGAACTTTCTCATCTCAGGGTCGTTCTTCAATCCTAAGGCTTTTTCCCCTTTTTTAGTCACGAGTTTGACGCCAAGTGTCAAGGTCAGTCGGTCTCCTTTTTGTAGAGAGATGTTAAAAGGGATCTCTTTTTTGGCATAGATCAGCGTGTCTTTGAGGGTCTCTGTGGCTTTCCATGGCATGGCTTCTTTGCCCTCATCACCTAAAATACGGGTGAAACTGAAAGCTGGCAGTTCTATGGTCTTGCTTCCACGGGTGATGGTGGCGATTAAAACACCTTCTCTAAATGCCTGTCCAAAAAGTGCATGATTAGACTGATTAATAACACTGACATTAAAACTCTTTGAGTTCTGCGCTACTTTAAAATCTACATATTTTCCCATCTCTCTAGTCCTATTATAAATCCCTGCGATGCCATGATAAGCATGGGTTTTGGAATCATTGAGTGTGACTTTAGAGCCGAGAACTTGTGGCATGTGGCAGCTTATACAGCTGTTTTTGTCATCTTTATCTATCATAGCGTCGAGCATGACGGTGTCAAAACCATGTTCGTTGTTGGTATGGGAGTGACAGCCCATGCAGACATTGCCGTTGTAGTAGTTTTCGTTGTTATAGTCTATTTTGTGATAGGGAGAGCTTTGGGTGGTCTTAACCAGTCCGAACCATGAGGACTTGGTCTTAAAAGAGGCAGTGTGTGAACCGCGTTTGGACTTTTCTGCTGTAAAAAAATCCCTTTTCTCTGTGCTGGAGATGTTGGTGTTGGACATCTCACCCTCGTCGACCTCTTTGATAGTGTGACAGAAGACACAGGAGATAGGCTCTTCTCTTTGAATAGTGTTGTCTGTCAGTACCCCTGTCTCTACCGATTTTTTGTCTGTCGGCGTATGACATTTGGCGCAGGTGTAGCCTTTTTCATCTTTAGGATGTTTGTCCCAATATGCTTTATGGAGAGGGTTGTTGTAGACAGAAGCTTTACGGTGAGAAGAGCCATAATATTCATCATAGATAATAGGATGGCATTTCTGACAGACTTTACTTTCATTAGAGAGTGCAAAAAGTGTATTAAAGAGAAGGGGAATAATAAACAGATATTTAAACATGTGAGACCTTTAAATTATTACTGAATGATATTTAAATGTCTCTGTCATGTCTGTTACATATGTTACAATCCAGTAAAAAGAAGTATTATGGACCTCTCTGTTTACCCTTTTATCCCAGAGCTTGAAAATGAGGCCTTAGCCTTTTTAACATCTCATGCGAAACCTGTCTCTGTCCCTCAAGGCAACATCCTCTTTTATCAGGGAGACACTTGCGACAATGTCTTGCTTTTGACTAAGGGTGAAGTACGTCTCTATATGCAACCTGACACAACAGAAGAGATCACACTCTACACCTTACATCCAGGAGAACAGTGTATTGTTAACACTGCTTCTACGCTTTCTCAGACAGAAGCCATCGCAACTGCAGAGACCATGACAGATATCGAAGGTTATCTTATCGATGTTGCCTCCATAAAAAAACTGACCCATCTCAGTGAGGCCTATCAATCTTTTGTCTTTTCTCTCTATAACGTTCGTATGGCAGCCTTGGTTGAGCTGGTTAATGATGTGAAGTTCAAGACGCTCGATCAGCGTATTTTAAAGTGGTTAGAAGCGCAAGAAGAGAAGATGGTACTGACTACGCATGAGCAGTTAGCCAACGTCATGGGCACCACCCGTGTAGTGGTCAGTCGGGTACTTAAAGAGATGGAACACAAAGGCCAAGTACAGTTACATCGAGGGGCCATAGAACTTTTTTAAGTTCCAGCTTCGGCGCGATTTGCGTTGGGGTTCACCTCTCCACGCACAGCAGTGCGCTATCGGGTTCACACCCGACACAACTCACACCAAATCTGAAAATTTTACGAGAGTAAAAACTTTGAAAATGAGCTCTTGCCATTTTCTCTTTTATTTCCCCGTCATTCCTGCGAAGGCAGGAATCAAACAGCTAAAATCTCCGATAAAACTACTATAGACGATGAGGTTCGTGGACTCCTGCCTTTGCAGGAGTGACGGAAGGCTTGACTTTGTTTACAAAACAGATTACCCTTTTACCAAAGACCAAAGACCAAAGACCAAAGACCAA
>JALSUN010000018.1:0-39552 GCA_027061425.1 Helicobacteraceae bacterium | reverse complement strand
GATAAAACTACTATAGACGATGAGGTTCGTGGACTCCTGCCTTTGCAGGAGTGACGGAAGGCTTGACTTTGTTTACAAAACAGATTACCCTTTTACCAAAGACCAAAGACCAAAGACCAAAGACCAAAGACCAAAGACCAACTCTTCTGTAACACAAGTAACACACAACAATTCCCTTTTCTGTCATACTGACACCATCTAAACAATAGAAGTTCAAAAGAGCTTCGAAAAGGAATTATCATGTGTTTTAACGAAGGAAAGGTTGACAGAATTTTAAGAGGTGCGGTAGGCGTTGCTGTTATTGGTTGGGGCTTTTATGCGCAGAGTTATTGGGGTGCAGTAGGTCTTGTGCCTCTTGTGACGGCCATTGTAGGACTTTGCCCTCTCTATAGTATTTTAAAAATCAATACTGGTTGTGAGACCAAAAAATAAAGGAGTAAGAGATGAAAACACGAAACTTAGGACGATGGGACATTGGTATCCGTTTGGTCATGGGTGTGGTTGCCTTGGCCTTTGGGTGGCATATTGCTTTTGAGTTGAACAACGTTTATGGACTTTTACTTGGACCGATAGGGATGATCCTTATGCTAACAGCCTTGGCAAGATGGTGTCCTATCTACTTTATTATTGGGTTAAGCAGTTGTCCTTTACATCAGAGTGATGAAGCTGTATTTTAATAGGTGGAGAGATTTCTCCCTCGGCT
Organism: Helicobacteraceae bacterium; assembly: GCA_027061425.1. Classification (GTDB taxonomy): domain Bacteria; phylum Campylobacterota; class Campylobacteria; order Campylobacterales; family Sulfurimonadaceae; genus Sulfonitrofixus. The sequence goes on along the minus strand of JALSUN010000018.1, from coordinate 38,849 downwards.
TTCTCTTTTTCAACAAGAATCAATCATATTTTTGCCATAATCATCTACTTTATTTGTAGTCCAAGCACTACAATTTGAATTTTCAATTCAGGCAGAAAAATGACAACTATTAACAGAAAAAAAATCTACAATCCGAACTCTAATGAACATGTAAACGAACGTAAGATATTTGGTGGTAATCCGACCGGTATTTTTGAGCTTAACAACATTAAGTATCAGTGGGCATATAACCTTTGGGAAGTGATGTTGAACAACACATGGTTCCCTAAAGAGGTGGACATGACCCGTGATGCCAATGATTATAAGCAACTTACAGAGGGTGAAAAGACTGCTTATGATAAGGCGCTGTCTCAGCTTATTTTTATGGATTCACTACAGACCAACAACCTTATTGATAATGTAAACCCTTACATTACAGCGCCAGAGATTAACCTTATTCTGGTCCGTCAGTCATTTGAAGAGGCACTGCACTCTCAGTCTTATGCTGTAATGGTGGACTCTATCTCTCAAAACTCTGAAGAGATTTATGATCTTTGGCGTCAAGACATGATGCTTAAGTCTAAAAATGATGCGATTGCTGTGAAGTATGAGATGCTTTCAGACAACCCTACCGAAGAGAACTTCTTAAAAGCCTGTTTTGCGAATCAGATTTTAGAGGGTATCTACTTTTACAGTGGCTTTGCTTATATCTATACCTTGGCGCGTGCGGGTAAGATGCTGGGTTCTGCACAGATGATTCGTTTTATCCAGCGTGATGAAGTGACCCACCTGATTTTATTTCAAAACCTTATTAATTCACTACGTCGTGAACGCCCTGAACTCTTTACACCTGAACTTATCGAAGAGGTCTACCAGATGTTTAGAGATGCTGTGGCACTTGAAGTCTCTTGGGGTAAGTACATTACACAAGGGCAGATCTTAGGTCTGACAGATGAGATTATAGAGCAGTACATTCAGTTTTTGGCAGATGAGCGTCTGCAGGCGGTAAAACTTGAGCCTATCTATAATGTAGAGAACCCTATAAAATGGGTGACTGATTTTGCTTCATTTAATGACCAAAAGACCAATTTCTTTGAAGGCACTGTGGCCAACTACTCTAAAGGCTCTTTAGATTTTGACGACTTTTAAAAAGCGTCCCCTCTGCTCTCTTGCTTACACCAGCGAAAACCATACCTACGAGGAGAACCTTGCGTTACTTTGTGAGTGTATTGTAAACCTTCCTAAAGATGTCATCGTCGTCCTTCCTGAACTCTCTTTCACCAATTTTGATTATGACAACTTTAGTGTCGCTGCTGCTTTTTCCAAAGAGATCACCACTAGACTTTGTGCTTTAGCCGAGGAGCAGATTATTGTGGCAACGATGATAGAAGTGCGTGAAGATGGTGGGTTTTATAATGTTGCCAAGGTGTTTCACAGAGGAACAGTAGTCCATAAACAGGCTAAAGTAGAACTGTTTAAGTTTGGTGGAGAACATGAATTCTTTAAAGCAGGAAGGGAAGAAGAAGTCGCTGTTTTTGAAGTTGATGGTATCCGTTTTGGCGTGCTGATCTGTTTTGAAATACGCTTTAAAAAGTTACTTCAAAAACTTGAAGGTGCAGAAGTTTTGCTAATTCCTGCACAATGGGGTAAACTACGCACGCAAAATTTTGTCTCTTTAACAAACGCTATAGCGATCATGAACCAGTGTTATGTGGTCGCTTCAGACACTAAAAATAGTGATACTACGGGTATGAGTGGGATTATTACCCCTTTTGGAGAAGAAGTACGTAATAAAGATGCGCTTGTTTTAGAGGGTATATATGATGAAAAAGAGGTGCTCAAGATGCGCCGATATTTAGATGTAGGAATAAAATGATAGATAGAATAACCGCTATTAAAACCACACGTATGGCTGATGATATCAGCAAAGTGTTTGAACTTTCACCCAAGGTAAGAGAGGCCATCATCAACACAAACAGAGAGAAGTTTGTTCCTGCTGCGATGCGCCAACACGCGTATAAGCTTGATGCCCTTCCCATAGGGGCACAGCAGTACATCTCCTCGCCATTAACGGTAGCTAAGATGACTGAGTACCTGGAACCAGAAGGTGCTGACCGTATTTTAGAAATAGGATGTGGAAGTGGCTATCAGGCGGCAGTACTGGCGCATCTTTTTCGCGGTGTCTTCTCTATAGAACGTATAGAGACACTCCTCAGTGACGCTAAAAAACGTTTTCGTGAACTCGGTCTTCAAAACATTCACACCCGCACAGACGATGGACAAAAAGGGTGGGCGCAGTATGCACCTTATGACCGTATACTCTTCTCTGCAGCACCTACCTTTATCCCTCAAGCCATTATAGACCAGTTGGTACCTCGTGGTATCATCGTAGCACCTATGGAAAAAAATGGACAGCAGGTCATTACCCGCTTTGTTAAAATAGGGGATGAACTGATGGAAGATGAACTTGAAGTTTGTGAATTTGTACCAGTAGTTGACGGAGTACAACGTTAAACACCTATTAACACTATATTTCAGAAATGATTGGCTAGTATATCTTTGAGAATAAGCGTTAAAGATAGTATATGTCATCACGACCTCTCTGTTTTTACTCCTAATTTTTAACCACCATAATAGATGTTGTAAACAAGGACATAAATGAACATACAAGAGATGTGGAATGGTAAGTTTTCGAGAGAAGGTTACCTCTACGGAAAAAAACCCAATGCCTTTTTAGCGATACATAGTGAACGCCTTCCTTCTCACTCTAAGATACTGCTTTTAGGTGAAGGTGAAGGGCGTACCGCCTGTTATTTGGCTTCTTTGGGACATGATGTGACTGCTCTAGATGCCTCAGATACAGGGCTGAAAAAGGCAGAGAACTTAGCACAAGAGATGGGTGTCAAGATCAAAACTATCTTGGCAGATCTCGAGACGTGGAGAAGTGAAGAGAAGTATGATGCTATTTTAACCTCTTTTTTACACCTTAAAGAGCCCCTACGTTCAAAGACTTTCGGTTATGCCATCGACTTGTTGGTGCCAGGTGGCTACTTTATGGGTGAGTTTTTTGCACTAGAGCAGTTACAAAGAGACTCTGGCGGACCAAAGATGCCAGAGTTGTTATATACGCTAGAGTCTGTGCAACAGATATTTAATCGTGATGATGTTACACTCATTGTTATTGAAGCGTGTTGTGATGATTTGAATGAAGGCTCTGGGCATCAGGGTGAAGCTGAACTGATACAAGTCATAGTACAGAAGAGATAAATAGGGATAGTTATGGAAAAAACATTTATAGAACTGCCGTCATTAACATTGAAGTCACTGTTTGAGTACAGTCAAGAAGCCTATGCTGATAGACCTGCTGTAGGTTTTGTGGGTGAAGAGAGTATGACTTACAGAGCGCTTGCAGAAAAGATAGTAGGTATCCAAGAGACTTTGCGAAAGTACGGTATACGTAGTGGTGACAAGGTGGCATTATATAGTGAAAACATGCCCAACTGGGGTGCTGTTTATCTGGCGGTTACTACGATGGGCGCTGTTATCGTACCTGTGCTTCCCGACTTTCATGTCTCAGAAGCGATGCATATCGCTGTTCATGCTGAGTGTAAGGCTGCTTTTGTCTCTAAAAAGTTGTTAGACAACATGTTAGATGAGGCCCAACCTCCTGTTTTAAGTCTTTTAGTGATGCTGAATGATTTAGAGGTGTTTGATGAATTTTCATCCCCTTCTAACGTTGATAAGATGATGCAGAAGTTGGATAAAGAGGTTGTGGTTAAAGAAGATGATCTGGCTGCGATCATCTACACTTCGGGAACAACAGGAAGTTCAAAAGGGGTGATGCTCACCCAGAAAAACCTGACATTCGACGCCACTGCTTCACAGTACTTGGTGGATATCTATACAGAAGACCGTTTTCTTTCAGTACTGCCTATGGCACACACTTTTGAGTGTACGGTTGGCTTCTTAATTCCGATGCTCAATGGTGCTTCCATATCTTACATCTTGAAACCACCTACTCCTACTGTTCTGATTAGAGCGATGGGTAGTGTCAAACCAACATTTATGTTGACAGTACCGCTTATTATAGAAAAGATCTACAAAAACAAAATACAGCCAAATTTTGAGAAAAACTTCTTCATACGGTTCTTGTACAAAATACCTTTTGTACGTCGTAAGCTTAATGCTATTGCAGGTAAGAAGCTCATAGAGACCTTTGGTGGAGAGCTTCGCTTTTTTGGTATCGGTGGTGCAGGCGTCTCTCCTAGTGTTGAGAAGTTTTTGCGAGAGGCCAGTTTTCCTTACTGCATCGGTTATGGTTTAACAGAGACTGCCCCTATTTTGGCAGGAACAAACCCAAGTATTACGAAGTACCGTGCTATTGGCCCTGCGCTTCCAGGTGTGACCTTAGAGTTACGAAACCAAGATGAAAATGGTGTGGGAATCTTATGGGCGAAGGGCCCTAATGTCATGAAGGGGTATTATAAAGATCCCGAAAAGACGGCTGAAGTGATGGATGAAGAGGGATGGTTTAACACCGAAGATATTGGTTATTTTGATGAAGACAACTACTTCTTTATGAGCGGACGTTCTAAAAATATTATAGTAGGTCCAGGTGGAGAGAACATCTATCCAGAACAGATAGAGGCGGCCATCAACGCACATCCACTTGTAGGTGATTCTCTTGTTTTTGATGCTAAGGGTACACTTACTGCACGTATTTACCTTGATCCAGAAAAGCTTGATGCTTATTTTGGTGTGACCAACAAGTCGGAAACAAAGATGCACTCTAAAATTGAGGCGCTTTTAGAGGAGATCCGTGAAGAGGTAAATGGTAATGTCTCTTCCTTTTCACGTATTCGTAAGGTGATAGAACAGCGTGAAGAGTTTGTGAAGACGCCAACGAAAAAAATTAAGCGTTACCTCTATGTTGAGGCAGACAATTCATAATGCCAAAGTCTCTGCTTTTTGTCTGTTTGGGAAATATTTGTCGCTCTCCTTTGGCAGAAGGCATCGCTAAAGAGGTGGCCAGAGAGAGAGCTCTAACTATAGAGATAGACTCATGTGGAACAGGCAGTTGGCATGTTGGAGAAGCTCCCTGTGAAGACTCTATACGTATTGCAAAAAGACATGGCATCGATATCTCTATGCAACGTGCGCGTCAAATTACAGCAGAAGATATAGAGCATTTTGAACGTATTGTGGTGCTTGATGAGAAGAACCTTCAAGATGTTCAAGCAATGGGTGCTAAAAATGTGGTGAAGTTGGGCTTTTATGGTGCTGACAATGCTGATGTGCCAGATCCTTATTTTTTTTCAGGATATGAGGGCTTTGACAAGGTCTACGATATGATAGAACACTGTGTCAAAGAGCTTCTAAGGCGTTAAACGCTCACCCTCTGTTCCCTTTCCAAACGGCTTGACTAACAAGATCAACTTAGGCAGTAACATCAAGTCTGCCAAAATCGCCATAAACATACTTAAAACAGTCAAAAGACCAAAATAGATGGTAGGTATGAATGATGAGAGTACCAAGATCATAAAGCCTATCATGATAGCTATAGAAGTATAGGTCATGGCATAACCTATACTTTCATGTGAACGCTGCATAGCTTGAAGATAATCATGATCTTTTGCAAACTCTATTTTGTAGCGATAGATGTAGTGGATGGTGTTATCAACAGCGATACCCACACTGATGGCAGCAATGGTAATGGTCATCATGTCGAGCGGTATGGCGTTATGCCCCATAAATCCAAAGATCACACTTACTGGTACAAGGTTTGCGACCATAGCGATAAAGGTCACTTTGAGTGACTTAAAGAGCATAAAGAACATAACAGAGAGCAGTAAGACCATAATGCCCAAAGTGAGGATCTGTGAGCTAAAGAGACTCTGTAGCATGTTGTTGTAGAGGACCATGATGTTAGAGAGGTGGATGTTCTCGGGTTTGATGTGGAGTTTGTTGACAAGGTCATCTTTTATCTTGTGCAATAGGGCATCGCGTCTAAGTTCAGGGTTGGAGTCTACAATACGCAGTGCAAATCGGGTCTGGTTGTTCTCTATGCTGATATAGGGGTCTAAAACGATCTCTTTAAATTTAGGGGGCAGCTCGTTATGTAAAAGAGCAAGTTGAAAGTTGTCTAAACATTTGCCATCATTAAGTGAGCGCCCCAACTCCAGCATGGTACCTAATGAGAGGACTTTACCTACTTCAGGAAGGCTCTCCAAGTAATTATGGATTTGAGAGACTTTGTGCATTTTGTCAGAGGTAAACCAGTATTGCGCATCATTTTTTGTGGCAGAGAACTCCTCTTCAAAATCATCAAATTCTGAAAACTCATCATCACCATCTTCTTTTTGTTCTAACTGTTTGGGCTCTGGTGGAAAATCTATAATAATATCAAGAGGTGTAGTCCCACCAAGTTGCTGGTCGATAACGACCATACCCTGATAGATCTCGGTAGAAGACTTGAAGTAGTTGATGAAACTGTTCTCTACACGTAGCTTAGAGGCCCCTGTAAGGCTATAAATGATGATAAGAAAGGTAGCCACTAAGATAAGAGTGCCATAACGCTTGGTAGCGTTTGCAAAGAACTTGGGGAATGAGAACTGTGCCTCAAAAGCTTTTTTAGGCCGATTTCTTGGTATCAAGAGAACAACACATGGAAAAATGAGGTAACTTAAAATTAGAGAGACTACGATACCCACACTCATCATCAACCCAAGATTGATGATAGGCAAGATGTTAGAGAAGATGAGAGATGTAAATCCTGCGATGGTGGTAAGCACAGCAAAAAAGGTAGGTTTTGACATAGAAGTGACGGTCTCTAACACCAGTTCACGTTGAGAGATCTCTGGGGGTGCTTCACTGGAAAGTTCTCTATAGCGTACCACGAGGTGAATGATAATAGACATACTGATAATAAGTTGCAGAGAGATAAAGTTTGAAGAGATGACGGTGATTTCCCAGCCAAGCATTCCTAAAAGTCCCAAGGTCGCAATAATGGAGATGGTAACTATCGTCACCGGAATAAGGACCCAGTAAACCTCTCTAAAGACAATCCATAAGACGATGATCAACAAGATAAGAACGATGCTGCCATAAGTCTTGAGGTCTTGTTTGACATAGTTAACCATGTCATTAGAAATCATACTCGCGCCTCCTAGAAAGAGGGTCGCATCATCACGGTAGTTGTCCATAATAGTACGAATACTTTCTATGGTGTTACTCTCTAACATGCGTGTCATGTCCCTGTGCAGATCAAAGGCTCTTGAAGCATTGGAGAGGTCAACCTCTTGAGCAGGTGTTAATGTGCCCTCTTCTCTTAAGAGTCGTAAATAATTGCGTTTTTCCAGAAGGATTTTGTAACGTTTATCCTCTTTTAGATTAATCATCAAGGCTGTCGTCTTGAAGTCACTACTCACAAGGTTATGGGCATAGATGGGGTTACTGAGAAACTCCTCTTTGGCGAGGGTGAAATTAATGTCTTTTGATGCCAAGGTAGGGATGTTTTCTAACATCTCTTTGATAGGCTTTGCAGGGCTTTTCATGAGGGGAACATTCAAGATGGAGGTGACGGAGTCGACGCCCGAAAGATGCTCTAAAGCCTGACTGAGAGAAGAGAGTTCTTTGAGCGTTTTAGGTGCAAGCAGGTCATTTTCAGGGGTGTAGGCTATGACCAAATAGTTAGGGGTATGGTAACGCTCGGCTATTATTCGTGTAAATTGTAAATCTTTGTCATTTTCCAGAAGCAGTGTCTCAGCAGAGGCATCGACCTTTATTTTAAATGCTTGAGTACCTAGTACAGCAGAGATCAAAAAGAGAGCGATTAAGATACTTTTGGGGTAGGCGAGAACAAAGGTGTTGAAAAAATGGCGTATCATTAATTTATGCTCCTTGGCGTTTCTAATCGTCTGATATCTTCAACTTTTCCATTAAAGTCTCAAATGAGTTCTCTTTCAAAATACCTGCAAATTGACTGCGGTAGGTTTGAACGATGCTAACACCTATAATATCAACGTCATAAATGAGCCACCCTTTCCTTTTAGACTTGTAAAACTTATAAAGAATATCGCGTTTTTCACTTTTACGCATAAGATGGGTGGGTAGATGGATACGATTTTTAACAACAACTGGATCATCTATAACAACAACTTCATCGGTGTAGAGGTCGAGTTTACTCATGTAAGATTGACGGATACGCTGACTAAAAAGTGTTACAAACGCCTTACGCTCTTGAGGGCTTATCTTTTTCCACTGCTTTTTTCCAAGGCTTAGACGTGCCATGAGCGCAAAGTCAAAGAGTGGGGTGATAATCTTTTCTATCTCTTGATGCTTGACTTCTTTAGTGATGGTCTTATCTTGTATGAGTGTGGTGACATCATGGATGGAGTGTTTCATTATCTCTTTGATGTCACTTTTGTCATCTGCCCATAAGGCACTGCTAAAATTTAGAAATAGGGTGATAAAAAGTAGGGGTAAAAAACGCATGTTATTCCTCGATTTGTTGTTGTCTGTGTTGCTCGTACAAGTCACGTAAAAATGGGTAGAGGTCTAGAGAGTCTTGACGTACATTATTATACTCTTCAGTATAGAGTGACATCTTGTTAAACTCTTTATAACTAATAGCCGCCCATCCTTGATAGGTGTTTTGAAACAGATTATATTTTCGTATGTCCACATAATAGATGGGGTTGACATAAAAGTCAATAAAATCACCCGTTAAGTCACGTAAATTTGTAGGACCGAAGAAAGGTAACACTATATGGAAGCCACCACCCACTCCATAGTAACCAAGTGTCTGTCCAAAATCCTCTTTATGTGGTTTGAGTCCAAACCAACTCTCTGCAGGATTAAAGAGACCTAACACGCCCACCGTAGAGTTGGTCAGAAATCGCAGGGTTTCGGTACCCGTGTTTTTAAACTTGAGTTGTAAGATATTGTTTACAAGACTGACCGGGTAGGAGAGGTTTTCAAAAAAATTATAAACAGAGAGTCGTACTTGATGGGGAAGGAGGTTATACCCTTTAAAAATGACAGGGTCTAAAACATAGACATAGAGGTCGTCATTAAAACTTGTCATGACTCTGTTGTACCCACTTAAAGGATCAAAGATCTCTTTATGTGGGGGCTCAAACTCATCACTGAATTCATCATCAGAAAATTCGTCATCTTCAAAATCATCGTCCTCAAAGGCATCCTCTTCAAAATCATCAACAGTAGTGTTAGCAATAGTGTCTTTTGGTTTATTAACTATGTGTTTAGCAGGGGGCGTAGAAGGAGTGTCTGTACTACTTTCTATAGTGATGGGCGTAAATGTATCAGCGCTGCTGTTAAGGTCATTCTCATTGGCAAGGGTAGATAGGGTTAAAAATAGAACAGAGAGGAAAATAACACGTATATTAACCTTCATTACCCACATCCACCCACATTTTTAAAATATAACCAATTATAGTGTACCAATGTTAGTTGTCTGTTAAGAATCTAGGGCGATGCATCTACTAAGAACACTTAAAAAACTGTAAAATCTTAACTATAATTGTTTATTATACATCATGACTTGTTAACATAAAGTATCATTACTTCTTGTAGTATGCACTCAAAGACTCTCGAAGAAGTTGACGAAACCGTTTCGACTTGACACCACCCATCAGTGACTCTATCATTGTCTCGTCTCTTGGGTCAATCACGTGAAAAACAGGAGAGACTTTTGCACGGAATGTTCTAGGTAGAGAAGTGTCACGGATGCGGAGATGGGCTATGATGTAGTGTTCTGTGATATAAGAGGCAACCTTGCGTGTGTGAATCACTTTTGCATCAATATAATCGCATGCTCTGCAGTCTGGGGTATACAGATAGAGGAGTAGTGGTTTGTTTGCTTGTTTCGCAGTTGCTAGTGCTTCGGGATAGTTGTTAATGTAGTTTAGTGGTTGGGCATGAAGTGAGATAAAAAATAGAAAAAAGAGAATAGTAAGACGCATATAAACCCCTTATGACTTATAGTATAGCAACTCAAGATTATAATATTTTATAATCTTGAGTGAATTACATGAGTATCTCATCTATCTAGAATGAAATTGAGTGTTTTGTCTATTAATCTTGGGTGTGCTCCCAGCTTGTCACAAAGGTTGGTGTGACTTCACCTTTAAAGGTGATGGTACCTTTCTCAAGTCCTAGGTAGAGTGTATCTCCACTTGTTGGATAGACAGAGATATTATTTGCTACTCTTTTTTCTTGGTTGGCACGATAGAAACAGGCCGCCATGCCTGTACCACAAGCTAAAGTCTCATCTTCAACACCACGCTCATAAGTGCGTACACGTAAAGAACCATCCTCTTGAACTTGAGCGATGTTGACGTTAGCGTTATGCGCGTGGCGTAAGGTTCTTGCCTCTTGTAGGTCAAAGTTTTCTATATCAGCATCAAAAGTGACCAAATGGGGAACCCCTGTGTCGAGTAACCAGTAGCTTTTTCCCTCATGCACTATATCTTGTTGTAAGATTTTTGGAGGGGTAAGGTCACTTTGAACCATGGAACCTTGAACTTGTGCCTTTATCTCTCCTGCTTGAGTCAAAAAGCGCATGGTTGTTGGAGCCAGATCATACCTCACAGCATAATGAGCACAGGCACGAGAACCATTCCCACACATCTCTGCTGTTGAGCCATCTGCATTATAAAATTCCCACTCAAAATCTAAAGTATGATGGGGAAGCAGTACGATTAGACCATCTGCACCTACACCTGACTGGCGGTTACACAGTTGTCGTGCCAGTTGTGAACGGTCTTTTTTTTCAAAAGCGTGAAAAAGAACAAAGTCATTTCCATTGGCAGAGTATTTGGCAAGCATCATAGGTATCTCCTTATATAAACGGTATTATAGCCCATATTAAAGAGATGTAAATAAAGATAGGTAAGTGTACATCATGACAAAGATGATGCACAAGAGAAGTTTTAGCGTGAATTAACTAAGTAGTTTCCACTTTCCATCGATTTTTTTGAGTTCTACATTAAACTCTCCAAAATAGACACGTTGATGGTCTTTACCTAATGTCTCAGTCTTCTGCGCTTTTGAACAGTTAAGACCACGTGCTTTTTGTTTAAACTCAGGAAGTGCAAAAAAAGCTTTGATCTGTCCCTCGTTTTGTTCTGTTTTTGCGAGAGCCTCAGCACTCATATAGGTTTTAGAAGCTTCTAAGTCACCACTTTTAAATGCTTTACAGACCTCTTCAGCGACAGCCTCACTACTACTTGGATAAGAGCTACAACCACTCATTAGTAGAATTCCAGAGGCTACCGTAGCCAACACAACTTTCTTCATCATACGTACTCCTTAGTTGATTATGAGATAGTATATCATAAGAAAATATGATTTTATATTTAATACCATGTTCTGATGGGTGAAAGTAGCGGTGTGTGTTGACTACTTTTTAGGCGCGGGGTATTTCGCTTTAATGGCATCTACAAAAGCATAACACTCTTTTTGAAGATGTTTTAGGTTTTGTGAATTGTCTATGACCCAGGTTGCGCGGGCTTTTTTCTCATCTATAGGCATTTGGGAGGCGATACGACGCTCAGACTCTTCTTGCGTGTAACCGTTACGTTTCATAAAACGTTCAAGTTGAATCTCTTGAGGAGTGTAGACAACAACAGAATCTTTTATGTTATAGGCATTGCCTTCAAAAAAGAGGGGGATATCAATGAGGTAGGGGTATTTGAAACTGTCTTGTTTCTCACTTTGACGCTCTATCTCCTTACGGATAAGAGGATGGAGAAACTGCTCAAGTTCTGCTTTTTTTTCAGGGTTAGAGAAGACCAGTTGACCCAGTGCTGGACGATCAACTTTACCTCTTGGTGTGATGTACATCTCACCAAAATGTTCTTTGACCCATTTTTGGTGTGCCTCTAAAATAGTGTGAGAGATTTTGTCAGCATCGATAATACGCAGACCACTCAGTCCAAGTAGTGAAGCTACAGTACTTTTGCCTGTAGCGATACCTCCAGTTAAAGCGATTGCGTACTCAAATGCCATATTAAACTCTTTGTTGAGGAAAAAACCTCGTAAAATTAGTTTCTGATTGTACCTAAGTAAGCTTTACGGACATCATTACCCATCGCAAAAGAGGCAGGGTGAACATCGCAGTTGTAGTATTTTTGCCCATCGAGCATATCACTACGGTGTAAGATGATGTCAGCAGTCGGGTGGTAAGATTTAGAGGCTAGTAGCGCGGTCTCGCCCCCACCAACATAAAACGGCATAATGATTTTGAAATAGTTACCAAGAACTTGCATAAGTTGCTTGTTAGCAGTCTCATCTTCAAGGTCAGGGTGCTTTAAAACAACCAAACCCTCTGCATTAAGAACACGGTTAACATGTGCTAATGCAGCCGCGTCGTCTGTTAAAGTGTCAATAATGACAACATCAACAGAGGCATCTGCCTCTTCACGTAGAGATGCAGTAACATTAGATGCAGTGACTGTTTTAGAAGGGATGTTGTCATGGCGTGCCACTTCTGCTTCAAGAGCAGTAGCATTATCACTTACAATAAGGACATTCTCTGGCTTCTTTACAGTACATAGTGATGTGTGAACCATCATTTCAGGATAGATATAATCTCTCATAGACTCTCTTTTATCTTGCTTCTTAAAAAGCATTAAAATTTGGTAAGAATTTTAACATCTTATTATTAAGTGTACCCATGAAACTCTTGGGGGTAAAGATACTTCAGAAAAGAGGGGCTGTTGATGTATTGTGTTAAACTAATAATATTATATTTAGTTTTTTACTGATATATTAATGCTATGAAAAAATTACAGTGTGCTACTTTAGAAGGGATAGAAGCGATATCTGTCTCAGTTGAATCTACTTTAACTAAGGGCTTACCCTCATTTACTATCGTAGGTATGGCCTCTACTGCGATTAATGAAGCACGTGAACGGGTAAAGTCTGCACTGCTTGCGAATGATTTTGTTTTTCCGCCGAAACGCATTACTATTAACCTCTCTCCTTCTGACGTTAACAAAAATGGTTCACATTTCGATTTAAGTATTGCTCTGCTTATTGCACTTGACAGCAGTGAAGTGGATCTCTCTTCTTGGTATGTGTTTGGAGAGTTGGGGTTAGATGGCAGCGTCAAAGAGAATGCCCTTTTATACCCCTTGGTACTTTCTCTGGCAAATAGTAAAAGTATGCAAAAGGTGCTGGTGCCTGAAGAGAGTTTAATAAAGGTTAAAAACATCCCAAACATAGAGTTTATCGGGGTCAAGCACCTTAATGATGCCATCGCTTTTTTTAAAGGCGAAGAGAGTGCTGTTTTAAGGCAAGATACTACGGAGATAGAACATCCAAACTTTCAAGTTTTGGGTGTAAAGTACTTTTTTCATAAATATTATCCTTTAGACTTTTTAGATATTAAAGGTCAAGAAAATGCCAAACGTGCAGCACTGGTGAGTGCCAGTGGCATGCATAACATCTTATTAGAGGGCAGTCCAGGCTGTGGTAAGTCTATGGTGGCAAAGCGCCTGCGATATATCTTACCCCCTGTCACGGCGGACATTTTATTAGACATTGCTAAGTTAGACTCGTTAGAGGGCGTTGAACCCCATTTTACACCGCTGAGACCTTTTAGGTCTCCTCATCATACATCAACACCTGCTTCAGTGTTTGGCGGGGGCAGTCATAAAGCACAGATCGGAGAGATAGGGTTGGCTCATAATGGGATTTTGTTTTTTGATGAGCTTCCACATTTTCAAAAAAGTGTCTTGGAAGCCCTGCGTGAACCTCTTGAAGACAAAAAAATTCGCATCTCCCGTGTGAACTCTAAAGTAGAGTACCCCACCTCTTTTCTTTTTGTAGCGGCGATGAACCCTTGTCCCTGTGGTAATCTACTGAGTACTTCCCAAGAGTGTCGCTGTTCAGAACGTGAGATCCAGCGTTATAAAAATAGACTTTCTGACCCTTTTTTAGACCGTATTGACCTTTATGTGCAGATGCAAAATATTAATCCAAAAGATGAACCTTCTCTGAGTTCAGAAAAAATGCACAAGCAGGTTCTCTATAGTCATAAACGACAGATGCAAAGAGGTCAAACCTCTCTGAATGGAGATTTAGAAGATAGTGAGATAGAGAAGTACTGTCTTATGGATGATGAAGCGAAACGTATTTTAGATCAGGCCATACTCCGTTATCAACTCTCTTTCAGAAGTATAAAAAAGATTCAAAAAGTGGCCAGAACTATTGCTGATTTGCGAAGTGCTGAGGTGATCTCTAAAATAGATGTACTAGAAGCTTTAAGTTATAGAAAGCGTACTTAATATGACTCGTAATTAAATTTAGGTATTAGTTGCTGTGACATTATGATTCATTGATGTGGTAATATATGAAGAGCAAATATGAGGAATGAAAATGAAAGAACAACACTCAGAATTGGTGGCCTGTGCTAGAGCCTTATTAAATACGCCAGCGTTAGGCGATGGACTGCCTATTATCTCAAAATACGCTAAAAAAGTGATAGATGCGGACCGTTGTTCCGTTTTTATATACAATGAAACAAAAAATATTTTGTGGACAACCATAGCAGATGGGATTGACCCGATTATAATATCTGCAGACCAAGGGATTGTTGGGCACACATTAAAAGAGAAAAAGCCTATTATCGTTTTAGATGCTAAACGTGATCCTCTCTATCTCGATACGATAGAAAAAAAGAGTGGTTATGAGGTGATAAATATTATTACGGCACCTATTTTTAACTCTGAGAAAAAAGTCATAGGTATTTTAGAATTATTGAACAAGCCTGGTGGCTTTGATGATGATGATGTTACATTCATGATATTTTTTGCGCATTACGTAAGCGGTTACATGGAGTTAGCATCACTTTTTGAATCAGACCTGGAATAAGGTAGATGCTATTTTAAATTTAAAATTGTTTTTTATGATATGATTCTAAACAAAAGGGTTGTTTATGTATATAACAAATATAGAGAGTGTTCCTGGTAGAAATATAGTTGAGCATTTTGGACTGGTATCAGGCTCTACAGTGCGTGCTAAACATGTAGGTCGTGACATCATGGCAGGGCTTAAAAATGTTTTTGGTGGTGAGCTTAAGGGTTATACGGAACTGCTGACTGAGTCTCGTGAAGAGGCGATAGACCGTATGAAAGCTCAGGCAGTTTCTCTTGGTGCTAATGCTATTGTTAATGTCCGTTTTTCTACCTCTTCGGTAGCATCTGGAGCAGCTGAACTCTATGTTTATGGAACTGCTGTTACTGTCTCGTAATGGGTGATTTACTCGTTCTGATCGGGATGATCGCTATGGGTTACTTTGTGGGTTCTTACCTAGAGAGACGTCACTATGCGTCTATTAGAGAACGCGAAAGTGCTTTTGTCCATCTTCCTGCGACGACATTAAAAAAACCTATTCATCCAGAAGCCGTAACGGAGAGTTATTTGGTGCATGGAAGTGTTGTGATCTCTTTAGACTATTTTAAACGTATGGTCGCGGGCTTTAGAAATATTTTCGGGGGTAATTTGGGTACGTACGAGACGCTTTTAGATCGCGCACGCAGAGAAGCTATTTTGCGTATGAAAGTAGATGCTAAAGATGCCAATGAGATTCTTAACCTTCGTATAGAGACCTCTTCCATCTCTAAAAGTGACAGAAAAGGGAAAATCGGTAGTATTGAGGTCTATGCTTATGGAACGGCGATTAAGTTTTGAAGTATAGCCCTAAATTACCAGATGACTCTGTCAACGTCTCGAAACAGACACCAGTACTTGATCTTATATGGATGGCAGCAGGTGTTATGGCAACCGCTTTTGGACTCTATATCATTCTAGGATTTGCAGTGGAGTATGGTGTTAAAAATATCTCTACTGAAAATGAGATAGAGATTTTCTCTTTTATTGGCTCGGAGTACAATGCTACAGAAGAGTCTAGCCATCAAGACAAACTCTTGGCCTCACTAATACAGCGCTCTAAACACTGTTATGAGACACCTTATAACTTTGTAGCCTTTGTGGAGGATAATGAGGAGATTAATGCCTTCGCTTTACCAGGTGGGACGATAGTAATTAACAGTGCCCTTTATAATGAGACCATGTCAGAAAATGAGCTCTTCTTTGTTTTGGCGCATGAGATGGGGCACTTTAAAAACAGAGATCACCTTGAAGGTGTGGGTCGCTCTTTTATGGGGATGGCTATTGGTATTATGCTGGGGCTCTCAGATATGGCAGATGCTATGGACAGTGCCTTGGATCTGGGTGAGAGTAAACTCTCTCAACAACAAGAGAGTGATGCAGACCTCTTTGCAGTGGAGATGATGAACTGTATGTATGGACATGTTGGTGGTGATACAGACTTCTTTTCTCATCTTCCTCAAGAGGAGACTACCTCTTGGTTTAGCTCACATCCAGCGGTAGTCAAACGGATTAAAGCCATCAAAGCTTATGCAAAGACAAAAGGTTTCCAGAGTAAAAGTTTGATACCACTTAGTGAGTAATCAGCTTTAATATGCGAACCTACTCTGGGGTAGACCCCTGGACTGTCTCAAGCCACGCTTTCATCTTCTTTTCATACCCTATAGGTTTCAGATCAACAAAATGTAGGGGTTCACTCAAATACTCTTGAGAGACCCATCCTCCAAAATCATGTGGATACAAATACCCTTGGTTTTGCTGTTGTATGTTTTTAGGGATATCGAGCAAGACACCATCACGTACCGCTTGTTGGGCGGTGTTTATAGCCATGTAGGCACTGTTAGACTTGGGTGAGGCGCAGAGGTAAATCACAGCCTGTGCCAGTATGATACGCGATTCAGGATAGCCTATCATCTTTACCGAGGTCATGGTCGAAGTACAGAGTGTAAGGGCCTGAGGGTTGGCATTGCCCACATCTTCACTTGCCAAAATAACCAAACGTCTTGCGATGAATTCAGGAGGTTCTCCTCCCTCTATAAGACGGGCCAGATAGTAGATGGAAGCATCAGTATCTGAGCCTCTTATGGACTTGATCATGGCAGAGGCAAGGTCGTAGTGAACACCTGCTTCAGAACTTCCACCACTTTGCGCGTTTGGTCTTAGGGTCTGAAGTATCTCTAGAGTGATATGTGACTCCAAGGCAGCAGCAAACTCTAAAAGTTTTAACATCCCTCGAGCATCACCACCACAAGAGCGTAGTAAGTAGGCTCTAGCATCCTCTTCTACACTTAAATTCTGGCTGGCCAAGGCTTTGTCTAAAAGCTGGTCTAGTGCCTCTGTGCTAATGGGTTGTAACTCAAAAAGCAGAGAACGTGAACGCATGGCTGCTGTGAGAGAGAAAAATGGGTTTTCTGTAGAGGCACCTATGATGAGGACACTGTTGTTCTCCATGACCGGTAATAAAACCTCTTGCTGATTTTTAGCCAGACGGTGTACTTCATCGATGAAAATGAGAGGCTTTTGCAAGGCATTTTTATACTGTTCGAAAATTTTTCGGAGTTGATCTACTTTTAGAGAGGTGGCATTAAACTCATAAAAGGGAAGGTCCATCTCCTTAGCAATCACACGGGCGATGGTAGTTTTGCCTGAACCTGGTGGACCATAAAAAAAGCTGTGTCCAAGCTGGTCTGATTCGCAGAGCCTGCGAAGCGAAGATTGAGGTGAGGAGAGGTGGTCTTGCCCTAAAATCGTCTCAAAGTTTGTAGGACGAAGCAGGGAGGTAAAGTCTGCCATAGTCTCTATTTACGACCAGGTCTTTTTTTGCGGTTGTCAGGTTTTTTCTCGCTATGGGCCTCTTCTATCTGCTTCTCTCTCGCAGCATCTTGTACTGTTTGAATCTTTTTTGCATCACGGTCTGCATCAAGGTATTCTCTTAAGTGCACATACTCACTGCGATCCAAAAATCGTGACTTTCCTGTAGGTAGGTTGTTAAGCTCTATACCCCCAAAACTAAGGCGTTTAAGGTCTACCACTTCAGCATCGAAGTGGGCGAAGAAACGGCGTACTTCACGGTTGTGTCCCTCTCCAATAGCGATTTTCAGCGTAGAGTAGTCACCTTTGTTTTTAATGATCTGGTAGGCGAAGAAAGGTGCAAAGTGCATAGAAGTGACGTTACTCAGTTCATGACCACCTGCGCTCGCATCATCAAGATCAAGACCTTGTTTCATCCCCATTTCCATGGACTCAGTAATTGGACCTTTTATTTTCACTTTATAGACACGCTCTAAACTAGATGTCATCAAAAGGTTTGCCACACGAGAGGCATCGGTAAGAAGGAGAAGTCCTTCAGTCGCGTAGTCAAGACGACCTACTGGGATGAAGTGCTTGTACTTGTTGTCAAGTGAGTCATAGATGATACGGCGTCCACGAGGATCACTTTTGGTTACCAACTCCCCTTTAGGTTTGTTGTAAACGATGACCGTAAATTGGTCACTCGGCATCACTTTTTTACCACTTACTACCACTTTAACATAGCGTTCATCTACCTGTGTCGCAGGGTTGGTTTCAAGTTCACCATCTACAAAAACGTAGCCGTCTTGAATGGTTTTGTCTGCCTCACGGCGAGAGTAGGTGGAGTAGTGTGCTATAAATTTGTTCAGTCGCATCATGCGATTCCCTTTTCTACCAAGTCGTGAAGGTGGAGGGCACCGAGTATCTTTTTCTCGCTGTCAACCACAATCAAGAGTTGGATTTTAAATTTTTCTATGAGTATTAAGGCGTCGCTTGCCAACATCTCTTCATTATCGATGGTCTTAGGCTCCAAGGTTGCAAAATGTGAAGCAGGCATCTCTAACGAGAAGTTTTTGTCAAGCAGTGCACGACGAATATCTCCATCACTGATCAGACCTATAAACTTCTTTTCATCATCCACTAAAAGTACCGTACCAATGCGCCCTTCACTAATAGAGACGATGGCCTCTTTAAGTGGGGTCTGCATGGTGATAATAGGTAACTCTGTACGCATCACATCTTTCACTTTAACAAAAAGTTGACGTCCTAGAGTACCACCAGGGTGAAACGAGGCGAAATCTTCTTTTTTAAAGTCTCTTGCCTTCATCAAACAGATGGCTAAGGCATCACCTAAGGCGAGCGTAAGTGTAGTTGATGATGTTGGTGCAATATCGAGAGGGCAGGCCTCTTGTGTCACTTGAACATGGATGATCAGATCACTAAACTGCCCTAAGGTTGAGTTGGAGTTACGGGTCATACCGATAAGTGGAATGTCAAAACGTTTGACATGAGGTAAAATAGAGCTCAATTCAGCACTTTCTCCACTGTAACTAATGGCAAGGACAACATCGTTTTTTGAGATCATCCCCAAGTCACCATGCATCGCTTCTGTAGGATGCAAGAAAAAACTCGGCGTTCCTGTAGATGCAAAAGTGGCGGCCAGTTTGGCCCCAATGAGGCCCGATTTACCGACGCCAGTAACAATGAGTTTTCCCTGACACGCGAGTATAACTTTGACGATCTTGTCAAGATCATCAGAGATATTTTCTGCAGACATTAAAAGGGCATTGGCTTCGATAAGGAGTGTCTCTTTGACAATCGTCTTAAAATCATGATTCATGAGCGTATTATAGCTTATTTGCAAGACAAACTATCTGTTATAATGTGGAGGCTTAAAATACTCAAGAGAGAGAAGCTTTTAAACCTATAATGAGGAGAGAAGATGCAGAACCTTTTTAAAGAGGTCGCTTCGCTAGACAGACGGTGTTACAATGATTTTGCACTGACTGAAGAACTTTTGATGGAACATGCAGCAGATGGCATGGCAGATTATGTTGCCAAACATTATGAGAGAGGTGCCAAGGTGTGCATCGTTTGTGGTGGGGGTCATAATGGAGCAGATGGTGTGGTCTTAGCACGTCTCTTACAAGGGAACTACGAGGTCTCTCTCTACCTTCCTTTTGAGAAGTATTCAGAGATGACAGTATTGCAGTTAAAACGTGCAGATGCTGTTGGTGTAAAACGTGTCTCCTTCTTAGAGAGGTGTGACCTTCTTGTGGATGCCCTGTTTGGAAGCGGTTTGAGTCGCGCGTTTGATGCAAAAACAGAGACCCTGATAAAAGCTATGAACGACTTAGAAGCTCAAAAAATAGCCTGTGATATCCCTTCGGGAATAGGGCTTGATGGCAGGGTCTCTAGTGAAAGTTTTAGAGCAGATGTTACCTTGACCATGGGGGCATTAAAACTGGGGATGTTTAGTGATGAGGCTAAAGATTTTGTGGGTGAAGTTCTTGTTCTATACCTTGGTGTGAGTCGTAGCCTATATGAGACAAGCACTCCTTGGAAACTTTTAGAAGTTGAAGATCTTGTATTGCCCCACAGACTGGAACATAATACACATAAAGGCAGTTACGGTCACTTGAGTATTATCTGTGGAGAGAAGCCAGGTGCTGCGGTGATGAGTGGCCTGGCAGGCTTTAGTTTTGGTGCAGGCTTGGTGACGCTGATCAGTAATGAAAATGCAGATCTTCCTTATGAGCTGATGCAGTCCCATCTTCTGCCAGAGACAACAACGGCTATCGCTTTAGGCATGGGTTTAGGCTGTGAGTTTTCAAACATAGAGTTAGAGACACTTTTAGATAACGAGAGACCTCTTGTGCTTGATGCTGACATTTTTTCACATCCTCTTTTGTCACGTCTGCTTTCAAGAGAAAATATTGTGATAACGCCCCATCCTAAAGAGTTTGTATCGTTATTAAAAGTTTGTGGATTGGCAGACATTAGTGTTGCAGTGTTACAAAAAGAGCGTTTCAAATATGTAGAACTTTTCTGTGCACATTATCCTAAGGTGACCCTGCTACTAAAGGGTGCGCATGTCATCATTGGGCAAAAGAGCGACTATTTTATCAACCCTCTAGGTACAAGCGCTTTGGCAAAAGGGGGTAGTGGTGATGTTCTTTCTGGACTTATCGGTGCACTGCTGGCGCAAGGGTATCAGCCTTTGGAAGCAGTCATACAAGGATCATTAGCACATACTTTGGCTGCTGTAAATGTGAAAAGAAATAGTTATGCTTTAAAACCAAGTGATCTTATAGAAGCAGTAGGGAACCTATGAACCTTCCTAAAATAGTGATCCTCTTTAGCGGTGCAGGCACTAACTTGTTAAATATCATAGAAAAGCTCCATCTTAAAGAGTGTGAAGTGGTTGGAACTATCACCAATCGTCCTGAAGCTCTTGGCATTAAAAAAGCAGTGTCTCAAGGTGTTGAGGTTGAGGTGTTGGACCATACCTTGTATGAAAGTCGTGAAGCTTTTGATGTGAAACTTCTCAAAACGATTAACAGTTATAAGCCAGATCTGGTTGTTTTGGCGGGATTTATGCGTATTTTGACACCTCTGGTCACCGATAATATTCGCGCCATCAACGTGCATCCCTCTCTTTTGCCTCTTTTTAAAGGGGGCAATGCCATTGTCAAGAGTTATGAGAGTGAAGTCCAAGAGGGTGGGATTAGTGTGCACTGGGTGAGTTCTGAGTTAGATGGGGGCGAAGTCATTGCGCAAAAGAGTTTGAAAAAGTCTCCTGACGAGACACTCGAAAGCTTTACACAAAAGATTCGTACTCTAGAGCATGAGCTTCTTCCTGTAACGATAGTAGAGATTCTTAAAGAGTCATAGCCTAGAGTTAAAGTAAGAGAGTTTACAGAGTGAGTATGTTATAAACGCAACAATAATTCTATAGACGGCGATAAGTCGTTTCAACATCATGGAGAAAACATGGATAACATTTTAAAAATCGGTAAGTACGAACTGGGTTCACGCCTTATTGTCGGTAGTGGTAAGTATGATAGTTTTGAAACTACTAAGGCTGCGACTTTAGCATCGGGTTCTGAACTTATTACAGTAGCAGTGCGCCGTTTAAACATTACAGACCCAGACCAAGAGAACCTTCGTGACACATTTGCTGGAACAAATGTACAGTTTCTCCCAAACTCTGCAGGCTGTGTGACAGCAGAAGAAGCCATTACGACGTTTCGTTTGACACGAGAAGCGACAGGGATTGATCTGATTAAACTTGAGGTCATTGGTGATACTCAGAAGACACTTTATCCTGATGTATTGGAGACCATTAAGGCTTGTGAAGTACTCTCAAAAGAGGGCTTTACAATTATGGCTTACACTTCAGACGATCCTATCATGGCCAAGCGTCTTGAAGATGCAGGTGCAGCAGCAGTGATGCCTTTGGCCGCACCTATTGGTTCAGGTCTTGGTGTTCAAAACCCTTATAACATTGTTTTCGTCCGTGAAGCCGTCAACCTTCCTATTATTGTAGATGCAGGAATTGGCTGTGCAAGTGACGCGGTTTATGCGATGGAACTTGGAGCAGATGGTGTGTTAACCAATACTGCGATCGCTCAAGCACAAAATCCTATGATCATGGCAGAAGCGATGAAACATGCGATTCGTGCAGGTCGTATGAGTTACCTTGCAGGTCGTATACCAAAGCGCCCTTACGCAACCGCGTCTTCTCCAGTAGATGGAATGATACAGTTTTAAAAACCTTTAGAGAACACCAACCCTGGTGCTCTTCTTCACTGCTCCAACAATAACGTCATCAATAACTTAATATACCGTAGACAATCCCACCAATAACCTCATGTCTTACTTCTATCTTTGTCTCATCTTGTTGTGCTTTAAATCGCATTGAGGTAGAGTTGAGACCACCTCCAATACCAAAGTAACGGTTAAATTTATAGTCTAACGCTAGAGTAGAGTCTGTTAAAGAACCTGTAACAGAACTGTCATAAGAGATGAAAAAGTAATCGACGTGGTAGAGCAGGTTAAGGTTAGGAATGATCTCATAGTTCATACCGACTCCAATGACAGGCAGTGGTGCAGTAACACTGACACTGTCTGAACTGTTGGACTTGTTGATGTCAAATATATTAAATTTTGCAGTGTATCCAGTAGAGATGCCTGTGGCATGGAAACCTACTCTAAAATCTAAAGCCAGTTTGTTAGTGTGGTAAGCGGAATAAGCGTACATTAATTTAGTGATCTGTGTATCAAAATATATATCTAACGAAGCACCCGTATTTACAGTCTTACCTGCAATGTCAAAACTTTTTTTCACCTCTTGGTGGCTACTGTTTTTGATGTTATACCATGAAAATTCTAAACGGTGTTTGGGGTTAAACTTGTAGGTACCCTCAACTCTAAAGGCTTGGGTACGTTCTTGCATATCAAACAGATCTTGTAGATTTAATGTGGCACCTATTCCTTTTTTTCTAAGTAAGATCTCTGTGTTTTGTGAACCTGTAAAGTAGCCTCCAAGCTTTAACGTAAAGGTGTTGGGCAGGTTGACATGGAGGGGATAGTCTACGTTTTTATAATCAACGCTAATTTCCTCAAAAACAAGGGTGTTATCCTCAAAAGCATGTTTGATACGTATCTCTCCAGCATCTAAATGCTTTTTAAACTCTCGGGCACGTTTACGTGGCATGTAGAAGTTGACATCACGTGTGAAGTTCCCATGCGTAGAGATAATGCGTCCAAAAAACATCTCACTGCTATCATCATAAGTAAGTTCCTGAAACTCAGGTTTACCATAAACAGTAGCTATTGCTTCGCCACGTGCTTCGACGGTAAGGTCTGCAACACTTTTACTGGGATCGCGGTGTATCATCTTCTGCTTGAGTAGATAGTCTGTAAGTATGTGTACTTTCTCTTCATCATTTGGTGCTGCATATAATGATAAGGTGGTGAGTAGGAGGAGTAACACTAGAGTATATAGACGCATTATTTCACCTCCACAGGTCGTACCTGATCGTTAGTATCTTCTATACCAAGTTGATTGAAACGATTGTACCCCCAAGTCCAAAGACTACCATCTTTTTGTGTACCAATACTGAAATTCTTACCAGCACTTACAGTGACCCAGTTGTTAGATATACCCACCTTTTGAGGCGTACTTATGTTGGTTGTTGAACCTATGCCAAGTTGCCCATTTTCATTATCACCCCAACTCCATAAAGCTCCATTCGCATCTATAGCAAGTGAATGGTTATATCCTGCACTAATGCGTTTGAATGCTGTCCCAACTTTAATGTGTATAGGTTTACGACTATTTAAGGTGCTGCCATCACCTAAGGCACCGAAGCCATTGTTACCCCAGGCCCAGAGAGTACCATCTGTTTTAAGTGCTAACGTGTGAGACGCTCCAGAACTGACGGTTGACCAATCAGTAGCGTTAGTGTCCTCTTGTGTAGGTTGACGGTGTTCATTGAGTCGTTTGATACCTAATTGCCCATAATCATTGGCACCCCATCCCCAAAGTGTGCCATCATTTTTAATGGCCATAGTATAACTGTAGCCTGCACTGACACTATTCTTGTTGTCATTCCATGCATCTGATTGAGAAGACTCTTGAGAAGGTGCTATTTTGGAGAGTATGCTCAGATCACCAAGTTGTCCTCTCTCATTGGAACCCCACGAATACAGGGTTCCATTGTCATAAACAACAACACCATGTTGATCACCTAGACTGACCTGCTTAACGTCACTGATCCCTTCTGAAATAGATAAAAATCCACTGGTACTCAAAAGCCCATCTTCCTCTACAACCGCACTTGTAAAACTTCCTGCATTGTAAGCAGCGATGTCTCGATCACCAGGAACAGGAAAGGGCATGTTGACTGAAATATATTCACCTTTTATAAAAAGCTCTTTTTTAGTATTGCCGCCCCACATATAGAGATCCCCATCCTTGCTTTTAGCCAGGCTGTGGCTTCTTCCCGCATCGACACTTTCCCAAAAATCGTGTTTGCATGTATATTTAAGAGTAATGGCCTCTTTAAGGGCATTCCCAAAATAGTCTTTTATGCCCTTCTTTATAGTGAGGAGGTACTCTTTATTATCAACAAGAGTTGTATTTACTGGTCTGATATAAATTAAGTTGTTGATTACAGTGATTTCTATCTCTATCGGTGTACTTCCTTGTTTAAAGGTAATGGTCTCTGTGTTAACACTACTGGCTTCTAAAGTTGCGCTGAGCGCTATGTTGATGTAGGCACGTTGTGCGATATAACTGTTATTTTTAGGTGTCGCACTGCGCAGCGTAAGCTTCTCTTTAGAAGTGACACTTGGGATGGTCTCTATATCTTGGGTCCCAAAACCTCTATCTTGACAGCCTATGATGAGAAAAAGAAGGGCACTAAGCCACAGTAATCTTTGCACCTTATTTATCCTCATACATAAAACGGTAGTTAACACCGAGGTTCATCTGGTAGTTGGTACTCTCATCACCAATACCCTCTATAGGGTGTTGCCAAGTGATGCTGTTGTAAGTGAGTGTAAGGAAGTATTCAAACCCTAAATGTTCGTAAGTGACTCCTGTATTGAGTTCACTGGTTCTTCCTTCTATACTTTCATATTTACGTGAGAGAACAGTGCGCCCGAGTTGGTAAGAGAGGGTAGGGTAAAAGGTGCCTTTGTCAGTTTTGAAAAATGACCAATAACGCATACGCTCTTCTAAACCCATAGTAAAGGTGTGATAACCAAGGGACTGCTGTAGATAAGTGTAGGTATAGGTGGCAAAGATACGGGTAGGTTGGGTGTACTCTTCATGCCAAAACGTGAAGTCTTTTCCTATAGTAAATTTAGCATTAACATGTCCATAGGTCTCTACTTTTTCACCGACGCTGTTATAGATGCGTTCACTGGTGGAACCCATACCTATGGAAGCGCCAAGAACCAGTATGTTCGCTTCTATCTTAGAGGTAACAAGGACTTTTGGGTCATCTTTAAAGACGATCTCTGTCTGATTGTTCTCTTCGTAAGCATGGATGACTTGTTTGCTTTGAGCAGGGGTGAGGGCAGGGGTTTTTGTAGACCATATATGACCGTCTGCAAAAAGTGTAACAGTGAGTAAAAAAGGTAAAAAGAAAATGCTCTTCATAGGACTAAGTATAGCGATTTCGCCCTAAAAACGAGGTTTTAGAGTTCTAAGATACCTACGAGATTGAGGAGTACAATGACCAAGGCTAAGGGAACGATATATCGCAAGGAGAAGTACCAAAAAGGGTAGAAAAGGCCCAACTGCTTTTTGAGTATTTTGGCAACACGCTCCTCTTGCATGACATGCCCTACAAAAAGAGACATTAGTAGACCTCCGGTAGGCAGCATAATGGAAGCGGTAACAAAGTCTGTCCAGTCAAAGAAGTTGCGACTGCCAAATGTGAATAAGGCTCCATACTCTTTAGAGATTGATAATATAGCAATGATCCCAAAAAGATAAAAAAAGAGTCCTGCCGAGAGAGAAGCCTTCAACCTACTGAAACTATATCGATCTACAAGGTACTGTATAACAGGTTCTACAAGTGAGACGGCAGACGTGAGACCTGCAGAAGCTAAGGCGACAAAAAAGACAAAGGCGAAGAGGTGCCCGACACTTCCCATCTCATAAAAAACAGCAGGTAAAGAGACAAAAACCAGGCCAGGTCCTGCTGAAGGTGATGCGCCATATTCGTATAAAAAAGTAAAAAGTGTCAGTCCTGCTACTAAGGCTATACCCGTGTCTAGTGCAATAACAATAAGAGAACTGCGAACCAAGTTGCTATCTTTAGGCAAAGAGGCCGAGTAGGTCATAATGGTTGCCATACCTAAAGATAGGGTGAAAAAGGCGTGCCCAACAGCGGTAACCAATGAAGCTGAAGTGAGTTTGCTCCAGTCCGGAGAGAACATAAAAGTCCATGCTTTCTCAAAACCATCTAAGCTTGTGGCATAAATAAACATACTTCCCATTGTCACAATGAGCACGGGCATTAAAAAGTAGTTAAGTTTTTCTATACCTCCTTTTATACCTTTGGCAACAACGTAAGTAACAAAAATAAAAACAAGGGTATGGTAAAAAATCTGTGTACCAACATCAAGAGAGACTAGGGTGTTAAAATGTTCTTTAGCCATCTCAACAGATGAAGGTAAATTAGCTGCTGATAGTACAATAAAATGTAAAGTCCATCCTATAACAGGAGCATAGAAGATCATAATAAAGAGTCCGGCCAGACTCATAAATCCAGCATATTTCCAAAGGCTGTTCTGTTGAGGTGCTAAAGTCTCAAAACTGGTGACGCTGTCTTTACGTCCTGTGTACCCTATAAGCATTTCGGCTAACATAAGTGTAAATCCTATCATTAAAACAGTGATAAGATAAGCAAAAACAAAAGCACCACCGCCATTGACTCCGGTGATATAAGGAAATTTCCAAATATTACCAAGACCTACTGCGCTACCTGCTGCAGCTAAGATAAATCCCACCCTACTAAAACGTGCTATCTTCATTCAAAATCCTATAAAAATGGTACTAATTACGCCATCAATTATAAAGAATTTACACTTTAATACTCCTAGAGGCATTTTGCTATTGACAAGTTGCTTGTTTTATCCTATAATTCCGCCT
The DNA here is from genome assembly GCA_027061425.1 of Helicobacteraceae bacterium. GTDB lineage: Bacteria > Campylobacterota > Campylobacteria > Campylobacterales > Sulfurimonadaceae > Sulfonitrofixus. The sequence continues at coordinate 11,491 of JALSUN010000018.1, read as the reverse complement.
CACTAATCTGATTTATCATTTTAGCTGATATGGGTCGGGGCGTAGCTCAGTCTGGTTAGAGTACCTGGTTTGGGACCAGGGGGTCGAAGGTTCGAGTCCTTTCGCCCCGACCATTTTGTATTTTATTTTTAAAACCTTTATATGGTGGGATTAGCTCAGTTGGTTAGAGCACTGGTTTGTGGTGCCGGGGGTCGCGGGTTCGAATCCCGTATCCCACCCCATTGATTTAAAAACAAAAATATAAATAAATTTTTTTACAGTGTGCGCCCGTGGCTCAACTGGATAGAGTAGCGGTTTTCGGCACCGCCGGTTACAGGTTCGAACCCTGTCGGGCGTACCATTACAATACGCGCTCTTAGCTCAGCTGGATAGAGCAACGCCCTTCTAAGGCGTAGGCCAAAGGTTCGAATCCTTTAGGGCGTACCACTTGTTTAGAACGAAAATGAACGAAGTCCATTTTCTACGCTAGACGCTATGTCACTAAAGCTTTTGCAAAGTTTTGCAAAGAAAAAATGGCAACTGTTGAGATGCAGTACTTGATCGCAAGATCGAAACTTAATAATGTTAACAAACGCGGACGTGGTGGAATTGGTAGACACGCCAGACTTAGGATCTGGTGCCTCACGGTGTGGAGGTTCAAGTCCTCTCGTCCGCACCATTTAAAAGTTAACTTATTTTGATTTATTATTACAAACGCGGACGTGGTGGAATTGGTAGACACGCCAGACTTAGGATCTGGTGCCTCACGGTGTGGAGGTTCAAGTCCTCTCGTCCGCACCATAAGCAAGAAAAACTTATTGACATCTAGTCAGAGTTTATAAAATTGTTTGATTTTAGTTGTAATCAAGGCAGTTGAGACTGAGGAATACATCGGTATCCGAAGGAAAAACTAACGCAGAGTACGGCGAAAAGCAAAAATTTTAAATGGCGCGGAATAGAGCAGTTCGGTAGCTCGTCGGGCTCATAACCCGAAGGTCACAGGTTCAAATCCTGTTTCCGCAACCAATCAAAAAAAACAAATTAATAATAATCAAAACTTTCTTCCCATATTGGGGTATCGCCAAGCGGTAAGGCACCAGTTTTTGGTACTGGCATTCGGGGGTTCGAATCCCTCTACCCCATCCACTTTCTTATCTCTTTTTAATGAACTCTCCATCGATATCACTTTGTCCATTTATATATTCATGGCATATCATACTTTAGTACGCTTCGCATCATTGCGCCTTGATTGCATACCAATTCTAATCCTAAGTGCAATTCAACGTGTTTCGTTCTTAATCTGTTAAACCTGTAATACACCAGGATAGTATCTTTACTTCCTCTATTGATAAAACAACTTGCTCTATACTTAGCTTATAAAGGCTTTTTCTTCATATTTAATACTCTGCCCTGACAAGAAGGCAGTGGCATCTTGTAGAGCTTCTATGCTCTTGTATTTGCCTATAGCTATAGCGAAGCTATTTTCTTCACTTAGTATAGTAATACCTTCACTCATATCTATCAAATTTACTTTGTTATTATCTACAAGTCTGGCACTGTTTATGCTGTCTATTTCAAAGGCTATATTGATCCAGTCATAGCCTCTTTTTTTATCTTGAACTGAAAATTCAATGGTGAAGTTTTGTGGGGTATTCATAGTGATGCTTTTGAGTTCACCATCTATACCATGGTCTATGCGTGTTAGTAATGCTGAAATGTCTGTTTTTAAAAGGGGCTTCATGAGAGGTCTTTGTGTAAGAGGTGATAACGGGGTGTTAGCCCGTTTGGGTTATTGGCAGCCGACACACTCTTGCGAGCGGTCTTCAACATCGTTGTTGGCTTCAGGTGACTGGGAGCGCAGGTAGTAAGTGGACTTAATACCAAGTTTCCATGCTAACATGTAGATGTCATTGAGGTACTTACCACTTGCCTTGTCTAGGGTAATGAAGATATTAAGGCTTTGTCCTTGATCTATCCATTTTTGACGGATTGCTCCTGCTTTGATAAGGATGCGTTGGTCTAGGTCATAGGCCGGTGTGTAAAATGCCCAGGTGTCTGGACTTAGTTTAGGGACAACAACAGGGATTAGACCACTAAGGTTCTCTTCATACCACTTACGTTTATAGACAGGTTCTATAGCCTGTGTGGTTCCTGTCAAAATAGAGATAGAAGAGGTTGGGGCAACTGCCATCAGGTAACCGTTACGCATACCGTTCTTTTTTACGGTCTCTCTTAACGCGTCCCACTCATAGGTAGAAGCGAAGAGACCACCACGATCTACCAGGTTTCTAACTTCAGCATTGGCATGGTCCATAGGGAAGATACCACGGCTCCATTTGGAACCCTTAAACTCTGGATAGGCACCTTTTTCTTGTGCAAGATCACAAGAAGATTTGATAGCGTTATAACTAACAGACTCTAACACTTCATCTATTTTGTCGAAGTGCTCTTGACTTCCCCAAGAGAGACCCTGTTCTGCTAACATCTGTGCTTCACCCATAACACCCAACCCAACTGAACGGGTTTTGAGGTTGGTACGTTTTACTTTCTCTAAAGGGTAGAAGTTAAGATCTATCACGTTGTCTAACGCCCGCATGGCTATAGGGACTACACGTTCGATGTCCTCTTTTGTGTTGATGCGAGAGAGGTTCACAGAGGCAAGATTACAAACAGCAGTACCACCATCTACTTTCTCTTTTTCTACTATAAAGATCTGCTGTCCACCAATGCTGTCTAGTGCGGTTACTTTGTTAGCAGGTTTCTCTATGCCACTGTCTACCTTAACGATCTCATCTTCTTCGTATGTGAGGAAATCTCCATTCTCAAACTTGAGTTTTATGAGGTAGTGGTTAGGACTTGTGTTCTGGAAGATCTCTGTACAGAGGTTAGAACTACGTATAACACCTGTATGATCATTAGGGTTAGCTCTGTTTGCGTTGTCTTTAAAACACAAGAAAGGGCTGCCCGACTCAAAGTAAGAGGTCAAGATCTTACGCCAAAGGTCTTTGGCTTTTATGGTCTCTTTTAAGATGCTGTCGTCATTCTCCAACTCTTCATATCGCTTCTCAAATGCCTCACCATGTAGGTTTGTGAGTTCACGTACCTGATACGGATCGAAAAGTGTCCAGATGGTGTCTTCTTGAACACGTTTCATAAACAGGTCACTAATCCATAGTGATGGAAAAAGGTCATGAGCACGACGACGCTCTTCACCAGAATTCTTTTTGAGGTCCAAAAAGTCATTGATGTCGATGTGCCAAGGTTCTAGATAAACTGCTATGGCACCTTTACGTGTACCAAGTTGGTCAACAGCAATAGCAACGTCGTTGGTGATTTTTAGAAAAGGAATGGTACCACCTGCTGCATTTTGGTGACCATCTATAAATGAACCAATAGAACGCACCTGTGTCCAGTCCCAACCGATCCCTCCACCAAACTTGGAGAGGAGTGCCATCTCTTTATAAGCATCAAATATACCTTCGATGTTATCTGGAGTGGAACCGATGTAGCATGAACTCAGTTGGTGTCGTGGTGTTCTTGCATTTGAGAGTGTCGGCGTGGCTAACATCACTTCGAACTTAGAAACCATGTCATAAAACTTTATGGCCCATGCTTCTCTGTCATCTTCATTCTGTGCCAAGAACATAGCGATACCCATGAACATATGCTGTGGAAGTTCTATAGCTCTTTTTTTAGAATCTTTTATGAGATAACGATCAAAAAGAGTTTTAACACCGAGGTAGTTAAAGAGCATGTCACGTTCAGGGACAATATGCTTGTCAAGAACTTCTAAGTCATACATGTCTCTAAGGCCAAGAAGAATGCGACCTTCTTTTTCTCCACGCTCAAAATATTTCTTTAATGTTCCATAACCAGTATGGCCATTTACCTGATGATAGAGGTCAAACAAAAAGAGACGTGCAGCGACAAATGTCCAGTTAGGTGCATCGATGTCGATTTTGTCTACAGCTGTTTTAATGAGGGTCTCTTGAATAGCAAGGGAGGTGATGCCGTCTTTGAAGTGTATCTGTGCATCGACTTCAAGCTCACTCTGACTCACCCCTTCTAGACCTTTAACAGCAGATGCTGTATATTTTTGTATCTTTGAGATGTTAAGTGTTTCGCGTCGACCATTACGTTTTATAATTGTTATCATCAGTTCCCTTAGCGCATAGTATTTAGTTTTTTAGAGTTTGAAATAATAGTAAGATTACTTAAAAACTCTTTTAAAGATTGCATCTACATTTTTAGTATAGTAATCATAGTTAAAACATTCACGTATAGCATCTTCATCAAGGCTCGCACGGAGTTCATCATCAGCTAACAAGTGGTTAAGATAAAGACTTTCCCCCTTGTCGTTTGTAGTGGGTTTGCCTTGCTGTATCTCTTCCCAAACCTTCATAGCATTACGCTGAACAATGCGGTAGGCATCCTCACGACTCACGCCCTTAAGTGGAAGTTCTAGTAAAACACGTTGTGAGAAAACCAAACCACCTGTAAGGTTCAAGTTCCTCATCATGTTTTCAGGAAAAACAGTTAGGTTAGCGATAACGTTATTCATGCGGTGTAACATAAAGTCTGTTGTTATGAATGCGTCAGGTAACCAAAAACGCTCGTTAGATGAGTGTGAGATGTCACGTTCGTGCCATAGTGCTACGTTTTCCATTGCGGGGTTAGCATACGCTCTAATAGTACGTGCAAGCCCTGTGATGTTTTCTGTCAAAATAGGGTTACGTTTGTGAGGCATTGCCGAACTTCCCTTTTGACCTTTTGCGAAGTACTCTTCTGCTTCATAAACTTCTGTACGTTGCAGGTGACGCACCTGAACCGCAAATTTTTCTATAGAAGATGCGAGTAGGGCGAGTGCACTTGCAAGACGCGCGTATCTGTCTCTGTGGACAACTTGGTTAGAACAAGGCTCAGATTTTAGTCCAAGCTCTTCCATAGCGAACTCTTCTAGTTCTAATGGTGCGTGTGCGAAGTTACCCATAGCTCCAGATATCTGACCAACTGCGATAACATCCATAGTCTGCTCAAGGTTGAGTAGGTGACGTGCCATCTCGTCGTACCAGACTGCAAGTGTTAGACCAAATGTAATCGGCTCACCATGGATACCATGTGAACGACCTACCATCAACGTCATCTTATGTTCCATTGCTCTGGTCTTAATGGACTCCATAAGCATTTTAACATCAGCGATAACAATGTTTAGAGAGTCACGCATCTGTAGGGCAACGCCTGTGTCAACTGCATCTGAACTTGTCATACCATAATGAAACCATCGTGACTCATCACCTAAGCTTTCAGAAACACTGGTGTTAAAAGCAATAAGGTCATGTTTAGTAACAGCTTCAATCTCTTCGATACGCTCAACCGAGAATGCTGCATTTTTAACAATCTTGTCTGCATCTTCTTGAGGAATTTTCCCTAGTTTTGCCCATGCTTTAACTGCTGCTTTTTCTACTTCTAACCAAGCCGCGTAACGTGCATGCTGTGTCCAGTTTTTTGCCATTTCTTCACGTGAATATCTCTCTACCATTTGAAACCTTTTTTTCTGTATATAATTTTATCTCTTTAAAGCGGTGTCAACATCTTTGTAGATGTTGGAGTTGCTTTAGCTATAATTGCGTCAAAATCTTCACATCAATACTCTTTGTATTTGAGGTATTTATATGAAGACTTTATACATTAATATTATTGAGACCAGATAGTTTATAATACTAAAAAGTCTCTAATAAAGGGTTTAAAAAATGCCATTTATTCATAAGCAATTTGAGGTTGAAACAAAAATTCCGGCCTACCTTTTTCTCATTAAAGAGTTGGGGATGTCTCAAAAGATTGCACAGCGTATGATCTCTAAAGGACGTCTTATCTGCAATGGTGAATATGTTGTTAAAGATCAGTTCGAACTCTTAGGAAAAGTAGAACTTATAGATTTTGAAGCGAACTCCAGAGGACTGTTACCTCTGTTTGTTACTAACGACTTTGCATTATTTGACAAGCCTTCTGGTGTGCTAATCCATCCACAGAACCGTCATACCCCGTACTCTCTTATAGATGAGATTAAACATCACTTTGGAAGAGACGCTAACATCACTCACCGTATAGATCAGGAGACCAGTGGTTTGGTTTTAAGTGCTAACAACAAAGCGAGTGAACGTACTCTTAAAATGAAGTTTGAAAATAGAGAGATGGATAAGAAATACGTAGCATTGGTACATGGTCATGTTTCACGTGAAACATACATAGAAGCACCCTTACTTAGGGCTGAAGATGAGAGTGCCCTGATTCGTATGGTAGTTAAAGTAGATGATAGCGGTAAAGCTTCTCAAACAAATATAGTACCTATTGAGTATTTTCCTTACCTTGATATGACTTTAGTAGAAGCCTACCCAAGAACAGGAAGACAACATCAAATCCGTGTTCATTTGTTTCACGTGAAACATCCCATTGTTGGTGATCCCATATATGGGCAAAAAGAGGAAGATGTTGTTCGATTTCTGGATAGAGAGATCTCTTCTATAGAGAGAAAAGAGTTGTCTGGAGCATCACGTTTGTTGCTTCATGCTTCTTACTTGGCTTTTGAATATGATGGTAACAAATATGAGATCAGTTCAGATGTTGATTTCCGTAAATTAGCATTAGATGAAGTCTCAACCTGTAGTAGGTAATCATGTTTAAAGCTAAACATGATTTATTTACTCTGACGCACCCTTAATATATCGTTTCTTTTTACGCTCTTTCATCAGTTTGCGATCAACTAAAAGATATCCATCAACACAGTCATTAAAATCACTATCAACTCCAAAGTCAAAAAATCTGACACCACCTTCTTCACAAAGTTCACCATACTGTTTAAAGAGTGTGGGAACAGTAACATCGAAGGCAGAAAGATAGTTTTTGAGTAGAGAAAAAGCAGTTTTGTAACTGTTGTCATCAAATAATTCCGCAAATTCATTGTGGGTGTTGTTAGAGAGTTTATAGGGTGAGCGCGCGGTCAAGGTTTGCGATTTAGATGGAAAATAGTGTGTATAAAAATAGACAAGAGCATCACGTGCATTTTTAGGATACGAGGCACTGATGCTGACGGGACCTAGAAGATAACGGATCTGAGGATTATGATGTAAGTAAGCACCAATTCCCTGCCATAAATAGTCTAGCGCACGAGAACCCCAATACCGAGGTTGGACAAAACTACGTCCAAGTTCAACTGCTTGCATGAGAAATTGGTCATGATCCTCATGCATCTCACACAATTCGTTAAGGTAGAGTCCCTCATTACCCATACAAGACAAGATGTAATTACACTCTCCCAAACGGTAGGCTCCGACCACTTCAAGATCTTGGTTATCCCATAGGACAAGGTGATGATAATAGGTGTCGTATTGATCTAGGTCTTTTTGCTTACCACTCCCCTCGCCAACTTTTCTAAAACTATATTCACGAAGTCTTCCTATCTCATTGAGTAGGGTAGGCGCCTTATCATACTCAACCAGATAGATAATCTTTTTATCGGTAGTAACACCGAGAATCTCAGCGTTCAAAAGTTCTTGTTTAATAATCTGTCGTGATTCTGGATGGGAGATACACTGTTCTGTTTTATAGATAGGTGTTTTATGTTTACTGATTTTATAGAGGTGCTTTCTAAAGAGTTTGGCATGTTGCTTTAATGAGAGGTTCATGTTAGAGATGCTCTCTTGTAATACAAGCTCACCTATAGTGAATTCTATAACACTGTTAGTTGGCTTAAGCATCTCGTTGGCTAACAGCAAGGAAGAAAATGGTTTGTAAAGCATGGAGGAGGCATAAAAAAGAAAGCTATTGCGAGCTTTAATATGTATCGGTAATATAGGAGACTGTGTACGTTTTGCAAATTTTAAAAAACCTTTTTTCCATCGACTGTCCATAGTCCCTTTTATGTTAGCACGCGAGACCTCACCTGCAGGAAAAAAGATAACAATCTCTTCATTTTGTAGGGCACGTTCAATAGACCTAACACTCTCTTTTGTTAGTTTACCACTGATGTTGTCTACAGGGATGATGAGCTCTTGTAGAGGTTCTAATCTTGTTAAAAGTGCATTGGCTACTATCTTGATCTTTTTATCCTGCCGGACATTACTTAACATATGGATCAAAGCAAAAGCATCCAATGCCCCCAAAGGATGATTGGCGACAACGATACATTTTCCTAGGGAGGGTATGTTGAGTAATTCTCTATTGTCAGTTTTATAGGAGATGTTGAGACGTTCTAATGCCGTTTGTATAAAGGTAAGCCCATCTTCTGAATTTTCATTTAAAAAAGCGTTGATCTTTTGTTCGTGGAAAAGTCTCTGAAAGATCGAGACCATAGGTTTGGTAAGTAGCGGTGGATACTCAAACATTTTTGGATATTCTTTTTGTAAAATTTGTTCTACACTTAACATTAATTGCTCCATATCATTAGGACATCTCTGCAAACTTATCTGATTGATTTAAAGTTTTTGAGATGCCTATAAATTAGTGTAGTTATATTTTGTTTCTAAGTGGTTACGGATTGTACATAGTATAGTTACAAGAGTAAAAATGTTATATATTGTTATTATGTTCTTTATCCCAATAATAAGCACTTTCAATATGAAATAGGTAAAAACTTAAATTTCTTGCTGAAAAAACCCTTAAAATATGTGAGAATTTCAAAGAATGTGAATAACTTTTTTTCACTATATAATAGCTACTTATAGTACCTGTGTACTTTTTAATCAATAGCTATAAAAGCCCTAAAATAGGGAGTTTAATAGATGTCTTTTAAGAAGGTGTGATTAAGTAAATATTTATATAAAACTATTCTGAATAAAGAAAGAAAATGTGAAATTTCTCTATATTTATTCACATCTTATGCACCATGTGAATATAAAGCAAAATAAGGAGATAAAAGTCTATAATGACTCCTAGTATGAAAAAATTCTTTTAATGCCTTCTCGTCCATCTATAGGGTGAAGTATATAGGAGTCTGTTTATAGTATATGGTTACGTGTATATTTATTATTGGGTAAAAATTGTAAGTAATGATTTGAAGTAGATGCTAAGAGGGTATTTTAACCTTAGTTGAAACCTTTATACTCAAAAGATAAAACTTTTTAGAGATGCCCTAAGATTACTGTGTTACCATTACAACCATAAACGGTCTCCCTGGTGTGTTGACCGTTTTGTCTTTTTTTATTTTCCCCTAAACTTTATAAATATTACAACAACTTAAACGGCATCATTCAGTAGATGTGTTCACGTATAGAGATAATAATTGTGTTTTCTTTTGGTAGAGAAGAGGATAAGAAGTAGAAGGACCATCGGAAAACCGATGGTAAAGAAGTTAGAAAGTAGCGACGACCATTTGAGTGATAACAAAACCACCAACAACTAGCCATAAAAACATTCCACCTGCAGTATAGAGAGGTGCAAGACCTAAACCTTTGAACTTCGCAAAACGTGTTCCCATACCAAGCGCTGTCATAGCCATAGTTAGTAGAAATGTATCAACTATGTTGAGATTGGTAATAAGATAAGTAATAGTTGCTGCAGTGTCTGTAGGTGCTGTTAATGTGTAGTTATGGATCAGTGAGTTGACACCAGCCATACCAACGAAATAAACTGCAAACCAAGGGATTACAAGTTTCAGTTTACCACCCTCGTTACCCTCTTTTTTAGCAAGGTAGCTCAAGATAAGACCAAGAACGATCAACATAGGTGCGATCATAATAACACGTGTCATTTTTACAATGACCGCAGTGTTTGCCATAGCTTCTTGAGCAGCGTGGTCTGTCATTGGGATAGAAGCAGGTACAGCCACGACTTGAGCAACCTCATGAATGGTACCACCTACATAGATACCAAATGTTTCAGGTGCCATATGTAAAAAACCTGTAGCAGGTTCTATAATAGTAGAATACAAAACAGGGTACATAAACATAGAGATCGTACCAAAAAGAACAACCATAGAAACGGCGACAGCCGTTTTATGCTCTTCTGCTTTAAGGACAGGCTCTGTAGCAAGAACAGCGGCTGCTCCACATACAGAAGCACCTGCTGCAGTTAGGATAGAAGTGTCTCTGTCCATTTTAAAGATTTTAGTTCCTAGCCATATACCAATGATCATAGTAGAGGAGAGAACAAGTAGCGAAACCATAAACCCTTGCATACCCACTTCACCAATCTGCTGGAAGGTAATGCGAAAACCATAAAATACGATGGCAAAACGTAAGATCTTCTTACCAGAAAAAACGATTCCACTTTCCCATGATGGTGGAAAGTGGTTATGAAGTGTGTTTGCATAGAAGATACCAATAATGATACCGACTACAAGTGGTGAGATTCCTAATTTTGCAATAGGAGCCAGTTCAGAGATGTATGTCGCCGCAGCAGCAACAAGGGCAACGAAAATGATACCACTGAATGTACCTGCCCTCTTTTCTTTAGAAAATGCCATAAAAAGCCTTTTTGTTTTGATGATGACATTATAAGGTAATTTTATTTGAACTAAGAAATCAAATATTTATTGCAAGACGTTCAATTATTTTGATGAAAAGAAAATTAAGGGTAGTAAGAAAAGGTAGGTAAGCAGCCGCTAGGGCTACTTAGATGGATTAAGACACAAAAACGTGAGGTACGATTAGTGGATATCTTTTCATTTTACGATAGATGTGTTTACGTACAACAGCACGCAGATCATTTTCCATCGCTTTTGCATTTTCTATGAGACCTGGTTTGAGGTTAACTAAGAAGTGTTCTAAAACATCTTCCATCTCTGCTGCGAAGGCTCTGTCTTGCTTGTCTGGAACCAAACCGAAGCTTGTAACACGAGGTTTAGCTATTAGTTTTTGATCACCTTTAGATACTTGAGCAATGATCATCACCATACCATCATTTGCCATTTTCTGACGGTCGACAACGACATCATCAGCAATCATATGATTATTTTGGTTGTCAATGTAAGTTTTACCTGACTTCACAGACTTCGCTTTACGCATGTACTTTGGTGTGACTTCGATACAGTCACCATCACCCATCAACAAGATGTTTCGCTCAGGGATACCACACTGCATTGCTGTCTCTTTATGGCGCATAACGTGGTTGTATTCACCGTGAATTGGCATAAAAAACTTAGGCTTGGCAAGGCGTAGAAGAAGCTTCTGCTCTTCGATACCACCATGTCCGGAAACGTGTAGATCACGGTCACGAGCAATACGTGCACCCGCTTTTTCAAGGTGGTTGGTCATCTCAGAGATGCCACCTTCGTTACCAGGAATCGCACGAGACGAAAGTACAACCAAATCAGTTGGTTTGATCTTAATATGACGGTGCTCACCGATCGCTGTTCTGAACAGTGCAGAGTTTTGCTCACCCTGTGAACCTGTAGTCAAGATAAGTACTTGCTTATCCGGCATACGACTGACATCATCTGCATCGACAAAGATGTTTTTTGGGAACTCTAAGTACTTGTACTGCATTGCTACTTCAAGGTTACGTTCCATAGAACGAC
>JALSUN010000017.1 GCA_027061425.1 Helicobacteraceae bacterium | reverse complement strand
CAGGAACATCCCAGTCATGTGGAGCGACAATGTCACCGCCAAGTAAAATAGCGGCAATAGAAGGGTGAACATGAGGCTCAACAAAACCAGGCATCATAGTCTTACCCTTAAGGTCAACCTTCTCTGTTTTACCTTCACTCTTTTTAAGTGCTTCTGCTTTTTTACCGGCAAAGACGATCTTGTCATCTTTCACGATGACGGCTTCGACATAAGAGGGCTTGTCACCCTCCATCGTTAAGATGTCACCACCATAATAAAGCGTTTGAGAAGCTATGGCTTGAACAGCAAAAAAGAGGCTGACAAATAAGCTGAATCTAAAAAACACTTTACAGTTCACCAAATGGATTTTTGATAATGAAGTTGGCTTGAACCATAAGGGTCTTTTCAGACTCTATAAGCTCCGGAATGATGACATCTTGTTGGTACTCTGCCATGAGTTGCACCGGCATAGGCCCAATTTTTATCATTTTACCAACACCGAAGGCGAGAGGGAGAGACAGCTTGTTGTTAGTTTTTGCATTCCAGTTCACCGTGATATGTGGAGAGGCGCGAAGCTGCCAAGCATGTGGCAGGTTGTAGATGATAAAGTACTGTATATCCGTATGGTTTGCACTTTTATCTGTATTGTCATCAAACTCACTGTCCCCTGCTACACCCCACCAATGTTGGATGTGTGTACCCACAGTCCAACTGTCATTGGCATAGAGCGCGAGTGCCGTTGGCCCCACCTGGTATTGGTGAGAAGCAGCCACTTTGTGTTGTGAGGTAGGAAAGATGAAGGTAGCCCCGACGCCATACGACCACCCTTTTACTTTAACGACACCCACCCCCATAGGCAGGATCAAGTCACCCAACCTGGCCTCTCTGTCTCCACCAAAAGCCGTAATGTCTGTTGGGTTGTTTGGTTTAACAGCCACTGTAGTAGGTGCATTGATATACGTTATAACAGGTCGTGCAAAGGCAGTCATGCCGTTGTCAAGAGGAATAGGAAGTACCGGTTGAAAAAGCGTGGTGTTGATGTAATCTTCGCCATGAGCTGTGACAGCACCTATACTTTCAGAGGCTTTTATCTTGGTATAATTGTTCTGAAATGAAAGGTTCCAGATCTGTGCAAGAGGATTGGACATCTCTTGAGCCAGTTGTTCCATGGTTTTTTCAGCTTGCGCACTTTGAGTTAGTCCTAAAAGGAGTAAACCTGCAGTTAGTAGGTGTTTCATTTTCCTTACCTTTGTATGAGTTTGTATGAGTTTGTATGAGTTTGTATGAGTTTGCATTATAACATGTTTTTATTATGTTTTTATCACTTTTCATAGAAGAGAGAAAGGGTTTATAAGCCCTAATTCATGGGCTTCTGCGTCTTCATGAGTGACAGAACAACTATACAGAGCGAGTTATATGCATCTTGTTCTCAAGTCTCGCATCTACTGCACAGTTACTGGTGTTTTTGCACTTTTACTACCAAGTGTTGCCTCAACATTATCACTGCCGACAGAAGTCCCTATAAACAGACCCCATTTAACAGCATCAAAATAACCAATATCAGCGCTATTTTCAAGAGACCATACTACCGTATCTGTAATGTTGTGGACACTATTGTCAGAATATGTTCCCTCAGCTGTGTAATGCTGTGAAGCACCTACTGCTAACGCCACATAAGGAGGGGTCACAACAATACTTACAAGTACCGCATCGCTAACTTCAACAGTTGCCGTATAACTCACACCACTAAAACGTGCACTAATAACGGCATCATCATACGATGTCACGGCCAAGGCTTTGGCATAACCCTGCGCATCCACAGAAACAGCTTCAGGCAGACTTGATTTCCACGTACTTTGCCGGGTAACATCAACATCTAATGTTTTACCCGAACCAATATCATAGGTCACAATTAGCGTAAAGTTAGCATTAGTACCTACGGGAACAGTCGACTCATGGGGTGTGAGTTTCGCATACTTTAACTGAAAGGGTTCAATAATAACTAATGTAGCGTGAGCACTTTGACCTTCAAATGTTGCCGTAGGCTTAACATTACCTCGTTCTAATGTCGTTAACAAACCTTTTTTCGAAACATCAAAATTCGCCTTACCTGTCACTTCGTCTACACTCCATGAAACAACATCAGTAAGTTCCACAACCGTGTTGTCTGAGTAATGCCCATATGCGCTGTATTGCAACTTTATATGAGTTGGTAATGTTTCAGTTGCAGGAATCACTGAGATACTTTCTAATGTCGCGGGAGTAACTGTTACTGTTGTCGAACCACTTTTGCCTTCAAGTGTTGCTTTAACTTCTGTTGTACCGCTACTAAGTGCTGTTGCAAGCCCGTTAGCATCCATGTAACCAATAGTCGTATCGCCTACACTCCAAGCCACTTGGTCTGTAATGTTACGCGTTGAACCATCGCTGTACGTTCCTACTGCAAAGTAGTTTCCGTAAGCACCTACTGGCACACTCAACTCTTTTGGTGTCACGTCGATGGTTTTTAATGTTGCTGGTAGTACGGTTACTTTAGCATTTGAGTAAATGTATTGACCTGCATACGACAAAAGTGCAAACACATCGTTTTCACCTTCTTTATGCGCTGTCAAAAGAGCCTCTGGCGTTATGGATGATATATCACCTGAAGTGCTTGCCCAGTCAACATCATGCGTAACATCAATAGTATTATTGTCATCTAGTATCAATGTCGCACTGTATTGCTGCGTAGCGTTTATAGGTAGTTCTATTGGATTTGGTTTGATTTCCAGTGCATCTGCACCAGCACTTAAAATCACGAGTGTAGCATTAGCATCAGTACTACCAAACTTTGCACTAATAGTCACATTTCCATCTGCTAGTGATGATGCAAGTCCACTTTTAGCATCAATAGTTGCTTTAGCTACGTCTAAACTACTCCAAACAACATCATTTGTAACATCTTGCGTTGTACTGTCAGCATAAATTACTTCTGCATAATATTGCGTTGTTAAACCAACAATACTAAGACTATTTTGAGGTGTAACACTCAGTGATTTTACGCCTTTATCTGTTACAACTAAAGCTGCTTTTGCACTTAAGTCGCCATAATTTACTACCACAGTTGTGGAACCTTCTTTGCTGGCTTTAAGCGTTGCATTCTCATCAATAGAAGCAACAGTTGTATCTTCTACCGTCCATGTTGTAGTGTTGGCATCGCTAACATCACTTTGAGCACCACTCGGAGCAATAAGTATTGCTTTGTACTGTTGGGTAGTCCCTTTATTCATCGTAGTGTTAAATGGGACGATGGTCAATACGCTATTTGAAATATCTACACTAGGCAAAATGTAACGTGGATCTTCTTTCGAACAGGCACTAAAGATAAGAAGTGCCATTAATAAACTGGTTAAGATTTTTGTGATTTTCATTATTTGTTATCCTCTACTTCTTTAGCTACTACAACAGGTCTGTTTCTGACCAAGGTCTTGTCTGTTCGGTAAAGTTCTATAAAGAGACGACGGTTAATTGTTCTGTTTTCAGGGGTGTCACCTTTAACCAGTCCCTCCCCTTTTCCACGCGCAATAATATGAATGCGATCTTCACTAATACCATGTCCCTTTAAGTAGGCCATCGCTTCATCAGCACGTTCTTTAGAGAGTTTTTTATTAAACTTTGTAGAGCCTATCTTGTCCGAATTTCCCGTCAAACGCACATTATAATTGTCCCATTTTTTCAAGAAAGCCACAATATCAAAAGTCGGGTTATTTTTTAAACTCTCTATTTTAAACTTGGCAAACTCATAATTTAGGTTAAAGTCGAACTTGTAAGGCGGGCAACCGCACTGTGATACGGGTACATTTTTCAAAGTATCTGGACAACGGTCATAAAGGTCTATAACCAAGTCGTCATCACTGTCTAAAGCACAACCGTTAATGTCCACTGGTGCGCCGGCAATCGTTTCTGGACATTGGTCAAACATGTTAATAATCTTATCTTTGTCATCATCTAAAGCACAACCGAACTGGTCTACTTCAGCACCTGAAACCGTACTAGGACAGTAGTCTTTAGAGTTTTTTACACCATCAATATCATCATCACCCTCACCATTGTTCTCACCAAAACGGTAGACCAGACCAAGCATCAAACTGAGTGTTGCATTGTCTTGCAGAGTCGTCGCTTTTCCATTTCCCACAATTTCTGTACCAATGTCATATGAGTCGTAACGCATCGTAAGGTCAAGGGCAATCTTCTCAGAGAAGTAAAAATCCATACCACCTTGCGCGGTAACTGTCATACTTTGGCCACCGCTTTGTGCAGCATCAACACCTGGAAAGACAACAGGCGCTTTTTTCCAGTTCATGTAGTTGTACCCTAACCCTAAACTTACAAAAGGCTCAAAAGTTTTGTCATCTTGCATAAAGTCATGTCGAAGCCCCAGACCCGGAATAATAAATCGTCTGTCTTGATGCCAAATAACATTAATATCGATATAAGGTTTAACATAGGCATTGAAGTCAGTGTTAAAGACCAGAGAAAGGCTTTCTACACCACCTACTGTATCAGGATCTATAACACCGACTACACCACCATTGTCTTTAATAGTATCAACAAAGGAGTGACCTACACCCAGTTTGAAAGCGACCGTATCAACAAGTGGACGGTCCTCTTTGTTATACTCTTGCAAGTCAGTATCTTCGATAGGCACTTGTACATAACGATCCGTTACATTTGCATCTTCAGAACTAAGTGTTGTGTTAGTATCAGCCAACACAACAGTAGCTATTAGGGGTAATAAAAAGAGGGGAAGTTTAAGTTGTAACAAAAGGCATTTCCTGATATTAAATATCATATATTGTACCTGCATTAACTTATATATTTACATCTATCTATAGCAATGTATTTGCTTGGGTTTTTTCATAGTTTCGTCCTCTAAGAGGTAGAAGTGAAACGAAAAGAATTGTTTGTCTATACCAATTCTTTGCCGTATTGCATCATTGTATAAACACTATACGTCAAATAGAGCGCACTAACCACCATAAATGATACACCGGCATCAAAGAGTGAGTCACTTTGCAGTAAAAATGAGAGCCCTACTAAAAGCGTTCCAACGATAGAGAACTTCATCTGTGCATCGGCTTGTTTTTTAGGCACCATCTCATGTAGCATAGGTACTTTCTGTTTTCCGACCAGTGGTGCATAACGTTCAAACCAGACTAAGAAAGGGATGATCTTATAAAGATGCGAGGTGATCAAGAAGCCTGTAAAGCCTGCGACCAGAAACCATCCGGAGGCCATCAGTAGAGACTCCGCACCACTGAGTAAGTATCCTATGCTTAGCAATACGCTTAGTAGTAACGATGCAAAGGCAAAAAAGAGAGATTTCACCCAGACATCGTTCTCTTTACGTGCCCGTGTTTTGAAGATAAGATAGACTTGGTAAAAGTAGCTGCTGATCCCCGTGAGTATCGCGATGACACTCCAACCCTCTAGAGTTGGCCAACTCATAAGAGAACCTAGCATAACGCCAGGTACGCCAAAGAGCATCAGTTTATAGGTAAAGTTGATCGGCTTCTCGTCAAAACCATGAGAGAGTCCGAACATCGGCAAAAGTACCATAGAAAGACCCATAATCGTCAAGATGACATAACCACCAAACACCGCAAAAACATGTGCTTTTAACCAGTGTGCAGGATCAATGCTCAACACACCACCAAAAGCAAGTGCCATTACAAAACCACTTAAAATACCTAAGAGTAAAAAAACATTACTACTACCCATAATAGAGACTACTATAGATTTATGATTGCCCTTTCTCAAGGTAAAAAAAAGATCGGCCGCAAAGACCGCCATACTAATTAAAACCAGCACCCCACCTAAAGGTAAAAGTGCTGGTTCAAAAACAAACCCACTCACCATCAAAATAGTACCAACGCTCAGTAGTGGATAGATGATATAAAAGAAGTCAACAAAAGCATGTCCCACTTCTATCACTACTGGAACCAACTGTGCCATAGCCCCAAAAATCACCATCATCACAAAACCAAGCAGATACAAATGAACCCAAGCCAATGTGGAGAGCTCTAGATGTGAACTACTGCTGTTAAGAGAGAAAAGTGCTATCGCGCTTATAAGGTAAAAAAGCGTCCCCACTAAGAAGTAAGGTGCTATCAGTTTAAATGGAGGTGCAAAATCGCGAGTAATACCGTTCATCTAAAATACCGTATCAACCGCCGCAGCTGTTATCATTTAAGTCTGCAGACTCACTAGCACCTATCTTGTACGAAAATGTCAGTTTCACCTTACCCCCATCAATAGCCTCTTCAGCGATATCATAGTTTTCACCTATCTTAGCGATCAGACCCCCTGGAGATTTGTGATTGATCATCACCAATTTCTTATCCGCACCATCTATAAGATTAAGACCCGCCATAGCATTTACCATCGGTTCAGGAGGTCCTGTCATAGAAGTATCAAACTGATAGTAGGTGTTGTTATCTTTCATGTAGGTATAGAAATCTACAGTACTACCCTCAACGGTTAGCTGTGTTGCATCATCTGGTAATAAACTCATATCATTTCCTTGTTGATCAATGTTTTATATTACTTGCTTATAAACAGTTTATAAGCCTTGTATGGGCGAAGTGTACATATATAGAGGAAATAGGCCATTGACTTAGGTCAATTAACAGTATATTATGCGTATAAAGTGCTATAATCAACCATAAAATTAGAAAAAGAGAGCCCATGGTTGATCTTAGTTCCTGTTACTTTTTTCAAAACTTAGATGCAGAAGATATACGCGCCCTAGATAATATTACTAAAAAAGTCTCCTACACCAAAGGGAGTATTTTGTTTTATGAAAAAGAGGATGCTGACAACCTCATTATACTTGTAGAGGGTGTTGTTAAGATTTACAAAACAGACCTCAAAAACAACGAGGTCGTCATGCGACGTTTTAGAGCACCAACTCTTGTTGCAGAGATGGCCACACTAGAAGAGATTCCTTTTCCTGCTTCCGCCTCTTTTGAGACAGATGGTACCGTCTATATTATAGATTTTAAAAAGTTTAAAGAGAAGTTTATGCAAAAGCCTAGTATCTCTTATGCCATCATCAAGTCTCTCTCTAAGAAGGTGAAGAACCTTGAAGAGGTGATCGATCTTAACATTGTGTTAGATACGACAGCACGTTTGGCAAAATACCTTCATGAACGTGAAGGCAACCTCAATGAGCTTAAAAACTATCAAATTGCAGAAGATTTGCACATGACACCAGAGACCCTCTCAAGAACACTTAAAAAGTTTACAATTTTAGGTTTGGTGGAAAAGGGAGACAACGGTTATGTTGTCACAAACTTAGAGGGACTTGCAGTTCTTTATGAGTAGACGCTAACGACGCTCTTTGTTTCTAAAGTATTGATTAACGCCATCTGCTAAACCTTCAGCAAAAGTATTTTGATATTTATTTTTTATTAAAAGATTCACTTCACTTGGATTTGAAACAAATCCAACTTCCACCAAAACAGCAGCAGAAGTGGCACCCACAAGCACCCAGAAATTACCACCGGCCACCTTGGCATCTTTAACTTTGTAACGTTTTTCTCGCAGTCTACTGACTACATTTTGTCCCATATCTATCGCTAAGAAGTTAGACTCTATCACTTTTGCCCGACTCTGTGTCGCCACAAAGAGTTTGGTCATGCTGCTATTCATAGCGCTATAATCAGCAGCATTCTCTTTACGCTCTAGACGATTAGAACGTTGTGAACCACGTTTAGGATCAAGATAATAGATCTCTATACCCTTGGCTTTATGAGCATTTTTCTTAGGTACAGAGTTGGCGTGTATGGAGATAAAAAGATCCGGATGATTTTTTCTCGTGTACTTGGTACGGTACTTAAGACTAACTGTTTTGTCCTTATCTCTGGTCATCTTTACACGGTAACCATCACTGCGTAATATCTTGGCAAGTTTTTTAGAGATTTTCAGAACAATATCTTTTTCTAGATGTCTTTTATAGCCTACAGCACCACCATCACGCCCACCATGACCAGGATCAATGATGATAAGACGCTTTGAATTTTGACTTTTAAAGACACCTACCTTCGCCTTAGGCGCATAAACGGTAGAGACACCCAAAGCGATACGCAATTCATTATCTTCAAAAGAAAAACGTGGATGTAGAGGTTTTATACTCTCTATCACGATTCTTATTTTGTTCGTTTTATATTGAGATATAGTGATGCGTTTGATCTCTCTATGTTTAATCACAGGTTTTTCATACACTATAGCATCCACATCAAAAATATAACGGTAACCTTTGTTTCCTTCAGGCTTGAGCGTAAAGTAGTTAACGTCTCTTGATTTCAGTCTAAAGTCAAAACTTAAGACTAAAAGTTTATCTTCCCAGCGAAAACCGCGTAGTCCTCTTTTAGAACTGAGTTTAAGTCTCTTACTCTTCTTGTTTTTAGAGACTTTTACAGTCACAGGTTTAGGTGGGTTATACTTCTCTATTTTGGAAGGCTTCTTTTGAGACTTTTTTTCAAGATTTTTACGCTTCTTTTCATAACTACTAACATCAATTCGTAACTTTTTACCTGCAATGCAAATACCATCTAAACAGCGTAATATTAAGGCTTTATCATCTTTTATGAGTGCTTTTATGTAGTAACGTTTATAAGTGTCATAGGCTGAAAACTGACGCTCTTTAGAATGAGAATAAAGATTTTTTTTAGCAAGGTCCAACTCTTGTTGAGACGAAAGTGCCCACAAGAGTGTAGAGAGTAGAAGTAGTAAAGTAAAGAGGCGAAGCATTAAGCTCTATTCGCCTTGTGTCAATTTGTCCATAAGCTCTTTAACAGAGATAAGTTCATTAAGACGGTACCCATTAGTCCCAGAGAAGAAAAGACCAAATTCTTTGTTACCTTCGTAAGCATCACTCAAGCGGTCAGCAATACAAAAACCAACCTCTTTAGCTTCAACACCACGGTTACAAGGTGCCACACAGTTAGAAATACACTTAATGTCTGGACCGGTACGTGTCTCTACAAGGCCCGTTAGGTTTGTACGAACACCACGTGCAGGATAACCTACAGGAGAGCCCATAAGTTGGATGTCCTCTTCTTTAGCGGCAAGTAGGACCTCTTTAAAGTTTTCGTGAGCATCACACTCATGAGTACCGATAAAACGTGTACCCATCTGAACACCAGAAGCCCCAAGTCTCATCATCTCATCGATGTCATTTTTGTCCCAAACACCACCAGCAGCTACAACTGGCATGCCACCCCATTTAGCAGCTTCAGCTACAACAGGTTCTACAAGGTTCTCAAGTTGGTTCTCTTCCATTTCACACTGCTCATAAGTAAAACCTTGATGACCACCACTTTTTGGTCCCTCTAAGATGACGGCATCAGGCAAACGGTCATAACGCTTCTGCCAACGCTTAGCGATGATTTTTAGTGCTTTAGGTGAAGAGACGATAGGCACCAATGCTACATCAGGATACCCCTCAGTAAACTCAGGCATGTTGGTTGGAAGACCTGCACCTGTAATAATGATGTCAAACCCGATTTCACAAGCATCACGAACCACACGGCCATAGTCGTTAATAGCGTAAAGGATGTTGACGCCTAATGGCTTGTCACCACATACTTTACGTGCATTGTCATAGATGGCTTTAAGGCCATCACGAGAGTAGAAGTTCGCAGCATCTAAAGGACGTTCAGAGACCAACTTTTTTGAAAAAGCTTTATCTTGATAATACCCAGTTCCCACACAAGAGACGATACCAAGACCACCCTCTTTAGAGACATTACCTGCGAGTTGATCCCAGCTGATGCCTACACCCATACCGCCTTGAACGATAGGCTTTTCTATAACATATTTTCCGATTTTCAATGGTGAGAATGCCATTATTTTACCTTTGCTCGTGCAAACTTACGTTTACCAACTTGCAGGACGTACTCGCCCTTTTCAAGTTGTAACTGTTCATCCGACACTTTTACTTGGTCTATTTTAACAGCACCTTGCTTAATATCACGCCGTGCCTGCGAAGTTGATGGCTCAATTGCGCACTCTTGTAACGCTTTTGCAATCCAGATAGGAGCATCTAGTTCAAACTCTGCTATATCTGTTGGAATCTGGCTTTTTGCGTGAACTTTGTTAAACTCTACTTGCGCTGCAACTGCTGCATCTTCACCATGGAAACGTGCTGTGATTTCATGGGCTAAAGATTCTTTCACCTTTTTGGGGTGCAAGGTTCCTTCACGAACGCCACTTTCAAGAGCTTCGATCTCTTTTAAACTTTTGTCACTTAAAAGCTCATAATAACGCCACATCAATTCATCAGAAACACTCAAAATCTTACCAAACATATCGTTTGGAGCATCTTCAACACCGATGTAATTACCCAGACTTTTACTCATCTTCTGAACGCCATCCAAGCCTTCTAAAATAGGCATCATTAAGACAGCCTGCTCTTTTCCGACCTCATAAGTACGCTGTAAGTGGCGTCCCATCAAAAGGTTGAACTTCTGGTCAGTACCCCCTATTTCTATATCACTTTTAAGTGCTACGGAGTCATAACCTTGAAGTAGTGGGTACATAAATTCAGAGATAGAGATCGGTGTTTGAGACTTATAACGTTTTTCAAAATCATCACGCTCTAACATACGTGCGACATTAAAGGTCGTGGTTAACTCCAACATTCCGACACTGCCTAACTCATTGAGCCAGGAAGCATTAAAAACAACATCAGTTTTTTCAGGATCTAAGATCTTAAATACCTGAGTCTTATAACTTTCTGCATTGATCTGGATCTGCTCAGCACTTAACTGCTTTCTGGTCTCACTTTTACCCGTAGGATCTCCGATCTGTGCTGTGAAGTCACCGATCAGAAACTGTATACGCGCTCCAAACTTCTGAAAAGTTGCAAGTTTATGTAAGAGTACAGTGTGTCCTAAATGCAGGTCTGGTGCAGTTGGATCGAACCCTGCCTTGACCGTATAGGTTTTTCCCTCTTTTACAAATGCCGTTAGCAGTTTTTCTATACGTTCACTGTCTATTATTTCAGCCGTGCCTCTTTGGATCTCTTGTAGTGCTTCTTGAATCATTCTCTTACATTCCTCTATTAATTACTTCTATATGCGTCATCGGTTCTAAAAAATTGTATGACTTTAATTTTCTGCTCTATTTTACCACGAATACGGTTAAGATCGCCATCAGAAGACTGAAATTCAAGCTCACAATAACGTATATGTTCATCTTTCTCTTTACCAAGCTCTATACTATTTATCTCTATATTGATTTTTGCCAAGTAGGTTAAGAAGCCAGCTAAAGAGCCCTTAGCATTTTGCATACTTACGATCATATGATAGTTAAAGATACGCTCTTTACGCCACTGCACAAAGACCATCTGCTTCTCTTCATCTATCATTTTAGCCGCATGTTTACACATTTTGTGATGTACATGAGCCTTGTTATCAAGCTTAAAAGCTACAATCTCGTCTCCAGCTTTGGGGTGACAGCAGTAGTCAAAAACGACATCAGAGATAGTTTTGTTAGAATAGAGTTCAAGTGATCCGAAAATAAACTGCTTAAGCTTAAAACGGTGTGCTGTTAAAAAGCGCGTAAATCGTCCTCTCGCCTGAATATCATGAACATAATTGTTCACCGTCTCTCTTAGGTAGTCTATGTCACGTGCCAGTCTTGCTCTGTTGTCTGTGTTTCCATTTTCATGACACCACGCTTCTAGTCTTGACACTTTAAGGTCTAAAACACCCACCAAGATCATAAGACCACTTTGAGAGTCTATGGCTCTAATGCGTTGGTTACAGTTGGTACGAATGTTACTTTTGGCCCGAGTTGTCTTAACAGCGTCTAACCAAGAACAGCGTGTTATCTTCTCTTCCGCCGTCTCTATACCCACAATGTCACCATTATGAAGTTCAGTTAGGAGTGATGCACGTTCTTTGTTAATGAGAGAGTACTCAGCAGTATCGCCTATCTCAGAGTGTATCGCATAAGCAAAGTCTAGTGCCACAGCTCCTCTTGGTAAAGTAAAGGGTTTACCTTTAGGCGAAAAAACGGTGATGTCTTCAGAGTAGAGATCATTTTTCATCATCTCATAAAAATCTTCTGCAGACTCATCTTGATATTGAAGGTTGTTTAACCAGTCAAGGTTGATAGTATTTCCGCCACTCTTGTACTTCCAGTGTGCCGCAACACCAAGTTCTGCAGTTTTGTTCATGTCAAATGTTCTGATCTGTACTTCCAAGATAGAGCTTTGATGAAATACAGTAGTATGTATGGTCTGATATCCATTCTCTTTAGCGATTGCAATATAATCTTTAAAACGAGAGGACAGTGGCTGAAAGTGTAGATGCACAAGGCCTAAGATCTTATAACAGTCCACGGGGTTGGGTACAATAATGCGTACAGCAAGAAGATCTAAAATCTCATCTATACCGATGCCTTTGCGCTGCAGTTTAAGATAGATGGAGTAGTGGTGCTTGACACGACTTTTAATCTGAAAATCTTTTTGCATAAAGCCATTTTGTAAAATGAGCTTGGTCACCTCTTGCTGAAAGGCATTTAGCTTCAACTCGATCGCATGATAATTTTCACTCAAATACTTCTCGATCTCCATCTCTTCATGTGGAAACACATACTTAAAACTCAGATCTTCCAAAAGATTTTTAACAAATGAGATACCCAGTCTGTGTGCTACAGGGGCATACACTACCAAGGTCTCTTCAGCAATGCGTTCTTGTTTATGAGGTGGTAACGCGTCTAATGTCAACATATTATGAAGTCGGTCACAAAGTTTCACCACCAAGACACGAACATCTTCTATAGAAGCCAGTAGCATCTTACGAAAAGAGAGTGCAGAGACGATGAGTTTCTCATCAGAGACCGAACTCACTAAGTTCTCATCACGCAAAACATCAATCTTCGTCAACCCCCCTACAAGGTGCGCTACATCGTCACCATAACGTATGTTCACCTCTTCTATAGTGACCGGGGTATCTTCTACAACATCATGCAAAAGTGCTGCGATGACCATGGCACTGTCAGCCGTGATAGTCGCAACGATAGACGCCACTAAGATAGGGTGAATAATGTAGGGTTCACCACTGCGTCTAAACTGCTCTTTATGCGCCTCGGTGGCAAAGTCTAAAGCATCTTGCACCTGTTCATCGAAGTTAATGGTGTCGCGAAGGAGTAGTGTCGCTTCATGCACGTTACTAACATTTTTAATACGCTCTATATTTACTTGTTCCATAACAGCCCTTAGCCACATTTATGGCGCAATTATAGCAGGTAAAATTAAAAGTTATAAGTCAATTTGTGGGGGTTTTATATAAAGTGGTAAAGCAAGAAGCGAGGCCGAAACCTCAAAGATTATTCGTTATCTTCGAAGCCCTTGATACTTACAACACCTTCAGCAAGCTCCATAAGCGCCAAGTCTGCCGCTTTCATAGTTTTAAGGTCTACGTTAAGTTTACTTTTAGCACCATTTAATAGTGCCTCTGAACGTTTAGCAACGGCGATAGCCAGTTGGTAAGGGTCTATGTTTGCTACTTCTAATGCTTTTGCAGTTAATTCTTCTGTTCTCATTTTTCTTTCCTTATTTTACTATTGAACAATTAGTCATATCACCATTGATGATTTCTAATAGGTTATTTTCTTTAAACATATCACACACTATAATCGGCAGTGAATTGTCTTTTGCTAGTGCGATTGATGTGTCATCCATAACGTTAATGTGCTGGGTCATCGCCTGGTCGTAAGAGATCGTCTCAAGTTTTACAGCATCATCGTACTTCTTAGGGTCTTTGTCATAAACACCATCAACTTTAGTGGCTTTAATGATCATCTCTGCACCGATTTCTACAGCGCGAAGCGTTGCAGCTGTATCTGTCGTAAAGAACGGGTTACCTGTTCCTGCAGCAAAAATCACAACACGATTTTTTTCAAGATGACGCACTGCACGACGCTGGATGTAGGCTTCAGCAATCTGCTCCATCTTAATAGCCGTCTGTACACGTACTTTCATACCTGCTGACTCACAAGCTTCTTGCATAGCAACAGCATTGATCACTGTAGCCAGCATCCCCATATAATCACCTGCTGTACGACGGATAATCCCATCTTGAGCAGCGGTCACACCACGGATAATATTACCACCACCAATAACAATACCCACTTCGATGTCATTGTCAACCAGGGTCTTGATCTCATTAGCGATATACTTTAAGATCTGTGTATCAATGCCGTGGCCATTTTCACCCGCGAGTGCTTCACCAGAGAACTTGACTAAAACGCGTTTAGAACTCATACGATACCTCTTACTTTAGAATTTTGCGATTATACTTAAGAATAGCTTTAAACGTGCTTTAAGGTCTTGACTTTACTTGCAAGTCGTAGCTAATGTCTCCAAAAGATGCTCCATTTTAGCAGGCGTTTTAGAGTTTTTGAGATTATGGTTTTTCTTAAAAACTTTAGGGTTTCGATATTCTACTACACTCTGTTTGCCCGCTTGACGCACCATGATTCTCAGTGGAAGATCGTAACCTATCTGCGCATCTGTCTGCAAAAGCTTTGTCCCTGCCTTAGGATTTCCAAATATAATGAGTTGCTGAGCAGGTAGTGACATGCCCTCTTTTTTAGCATTTTCTTGATGGTCTATTACACCAAAGAGTCCAAAACCAGGGAGTGTTTCTATCTTTTTTATAATAAGTTGTGTACAAGTTGAGACATCTATAGCCGTTGGTACAGAGGCCAAATCAGAAGCGTGAAGGGTCATAAGAGAGGTAAATAGAGAGATTAGTAGGATTTTTTCAAAACTACTCCTTTTTTTAGGAATAGTATCAGTAATTTTTTTCTAGGTCAGTGACTAAAGATACATTGCAAAAATGTTTTTAATAGAAGGTAATATACTCATTGAGTTCAGTGAAAACCTCTGCACGTTTCTCTTCATTTGGATGGATCATTTTATAAATCATCTCTGACAGATTTTCGTCTATAGAAGCATCTGTTTTATGAGGCAGTTCTAACTTAGACTTCAATGTAGGTTTGAACATATCATATGACTGATACGCCTCATGGTCTAATAACTGATAATAAAGCTTACGCCCAAAATCAAAGATTTCAAACCGCTCAAATTTACCTGTAGTAACATCCGTTCTAAAACCAAAGTCAATCTCTATGTTTTTAGAGGTCAAATAAGCATTCAAGCGCATCATAAAGGCGATAGAAGCATGGGTGTACTGTGTTAGGACACG
>JALSUN010000016.1 GCA_027061425.1 Helicobacteraceae bacterium | reverse complement strand
TTATAGAGCTTGGTCATAGGGTCAGTCAACGCTTGCTTGGCCACCTCTTCACGAGATTTAGCAAGTCGTTTAAAGAGTACCTTTACGCCAAAGAGTAGCACAACAAGTAAAAACATCATCCCTATGTAGTAATACGTACTCAGATATAGTGTCTGTTTGTCTATTATATAGTATAGCCTCCAGGGTGCACTTTCGAAGTTTTTAACAAATACAAGTTGACTGTTCAGAGAAATGTTGTCATTAATCGTCACAGGTGTCTCAAGGATCTCACGGTTCAGAAGCTCTTTGGCATCATATATAGTATTACTGCTAAATCCTTCCAAACCACTCGCAGCGATCACATTTAAACTCTTGTCAACAATCACATAGGTTCCATGATGCAGGTTTTTACTATCTAGAAAAAGGCTCTCTCCCGCAACGGCGATATCAAGATTAACTGTACCAAGAAAGTTATTTTTATAGTAAAAAGGGTGTCCCACAGTCACTAAAATGCGGTCTTTCAACTCATCTTTATGGAGTGAGGTAAAAAAGAGTTTTCCCTCTTCATTGTTTTCAGGAAGCGCCTTCTTCCAGAGTTCTTTGTCCATCATCTTTTTAGAGAAGACAAATCGGTCTGACCAGACAAAAGGGTAATAAGTCGCAAAGTTGTTTTTGGAGACATAATAGACACGAACCAAACTTTTGTTAAATCCTTTGACGATTTTGAAGTACTGTGTCAACTCCAGTGAGGTCGCCATCTCATGCAGAAGCTTCTTTTTATTTTCCAAACCACCAAAACCTGTCAGATTGGCAATGGTAGGATCATCTAAAGCGAAGTCTGCCTTAGCATTGATCTCATGAACTTTTTTTGCTGTTTTGAGAGGGATGTCGTCATTACGGTAGATTTCAGCTGCAGTAGCATTAAGATAGAGCGTTGATGCAACACCCGCAACAATACGGGTCTCTACCTCTCGCAAGGTATTTTCAACTTCTGTTTGAATACTCTCTTTTTCAGTTTCTAAAGATTGATATCCCACCACCACCATGATGATGACAAGAAGTACAATCATAATGTTAATATAAAGCAGTTCTAAGCTGAATTTTGTTTTTTGTGTCAAATTACGCCTCTCTTACTTTTGATTATATGATTATTGCCGTAAAGTTATGATGATTTACATCAAACCACGCATCATAAGGTACCAGTACATTGGTTTTAACATATACAGGTCAAAAGCCCACCAGATCCATCTCGGCTCTTCAGGAGCTAAGAAAGAGAAACTTGGGGCCAGACCATCATAGTTAAACTCGGCCATAACAATCTCGCCATAACCTACTTTTAGAGGACAGACGGTATACCCATCAAATTTCTCTTCAAGGGTCTTGTTCTGCATCTGAGCGATAAGATTTTTAGCAACTACTGGTCCATGATGACGGGCACTGCCACCTGTCTTACCCATAGGGATACCACAAACATCACCAATACCAAAGACATTTTTATAACGGCGGTGCTGTAGTGTCTCACGGTCTACTTCCAACCAACCTTTTGCACTTCCTTTTTGCCAACCAAGGGGAGAGTCAGCCACTGCTTTGGCAGCACTCATCGGTGGCACGATATGGATAAAGTCATATTCCATCTCAACGAGTTCACGTTTATCGATCATGTCGTACTCACCCAGGTCCTCATCGTAGGCACCTTTAATTTCAAACGTATGTTCGAAGGTAGCGATCTTGGCTGTTTTGTCTATGGCAATAAGGTTATGCTTAAACTTGTTGGTAATCGTGTCATAACGCTTTTGCACTTTTTCGAGAGAGTCAGCGATAGGCTTCAGTCCAAACAGTTTTCCACCTGCGGTTGCAAATGTGTACTGTGCGGAGAGACCCGCTTTTTTAAGATGATCAGCAGAGAGATAAAGAATCTTCTGAGGTGCACCACCACACTTAATAGGTGTGTTTGGTTGGGTATAGATCACACGTGGATTAGCACCTGTTGAAGAGGCTTGCTTTACAGCATTAAACCAGTCCCAAGTGATAGAACCACCATCAGTCGTCCCCTTCTCTAAGTTGTTCAAGTAAACACTAGAGATACCATGAGTACCAATATCTGCTTCACTCAGACCACGGATACTGTCATAGTGATAGTCTATACCTGTAGCCACGACAAGATAATCATAAGCGATGCTTTCACCTCCACGTGTCACCACCACATTCTTGTCTGGATCAAAAGTTTCTACTTCATCTTTTATCCAGTTTACATCATCAGGGATAAAATCTCTGTTCTCTTTTACAAGATCATCATGTACATAGAGACCCGCTGCTTGAAAGACCTGTCCTGGTTGATAAAGATGAATTTCATTAGGTGCGATGATCGTGATGTCTGGCGTAGAGATACCTCTATGCAGACGGGCTAAAGCCATAATAGCACCTGCACCACCCCCAACAATAACTACTTTACCAGTAACATCTGCCGCTTCAGCAGAAGCGATAGAGCTAGAAGAGGTCGAGGCCAATACACCAGCAGCAATGGGAGAGATACCCATTAATTTCAATGCATCACGGCGTGAAAGCATCACATCACTCTCTTTTTTATTCAACAATTCCTTAAGGTCTTTTGTCTCCATGTTCACTCACTTTATAGTTTATATATTTGTTTTATTTTATCGTAGATGTAGTAAAAGTAGTGTCTAAAAAAGATAGAAAACAGGAGATCTTTTAAAAACATAATAAAGAAAGTGGTATAGAAAAAAAATCTGGTGAATTTTCTAACTATTTTTACTCTAAACAAGGCACTTTTTAGCTAAAATCGCGCAAACAAAAAACAATCTTCAATGTACACTCTGCCTATTGTAGTGGTGGGTGCCTTGAAAAGAGGATGAACTATGAGCGCAATCGCTATAAAACATAATGACGAGGTCATCGACCTTCTAACTGCCGAAGCACAAGGGATTACTGGAGAAGAGATCGTTCTTGACAACTCTCCTGAGTCTTTAGAAGTACTTCGCCACTCTACAGCACACTTAATGGCACAGGCTATTAAGTCACTCTATCCTGATGCAGAGTTCTATGTAGGACCTGTGGTCAAAGAGGGTTTCTACTACGATTTCAAGACCAAAGAAGAGATTGGTGAGGGTGACCTTAAAAAGATCGAAAAAGCGATGATCGGTTTTGCTAAAAAGAAGTTCCCGATCGAGCGTTATGAGATCACGATGGACGAAGCAAAAGAGAAATTTGCAGACGATCACTTAAAATTAGAGGTCATGAAACGTATCCCTGATGACAAGATCTCTATCTACAAACAAGGTGATTTTGAAGACCTTTGTCGTGGACCACACCTTCCGAACATCGGACTTATCCGTAGTTTTAAACTCCTTAAGATCGCGGGTGCCTACCTTGGCGGTGACTCTAAAAATGAGATGTTAACGCGTATCTATGGTATTGCTTTTGCTGACAAAGAGTCTCTTAAAGCCCACATGACGATGCTGGCAGAGGCTGAGAAGCGTGACCACCGTAAAATCGGGGCTCAGATGAAGCTTTTCTCTTTTCGTGAAGAGGTTGGGGCAGGTTTTCCTATCTGGCTTCCTGCCGGCGGACGTCTTCGTGCCCGTTTAGAGTCTCTTCTCTTTAAAGCACACCGTAAACGCGGTTATGAGCCGGTTCGTGGTCCTGAGATGTTACGTTCTGACCTTTGGATGACCTCGGGTCACTACCAGAACTATGGTGAGAACATGTACTTTACACAGATCGACGATGTCGAGTTTGGTGTGAAGCCAATGAACTGTGTTGGGCATATCAAAGCATACGAAGATGAACCACACTCTTATCGTGACCTGCCACTGAAGTATTTTGAATATGGTGTGGTGCACCGTCATGAGATGACGGGCGCGCTTCATGGACTGTTCCGTGTACGTGAATTTACACAAGACGATGCACACATCTTCTGTACAGCAGAGCAGATCGAAGAGCAGATCATTGAAGTTGTCGACTTTGTTGACAAGATCATGTCGACTTTCGAGTTTGACTATAAGATGATGATCTCTACCAAACCTGAAAAAGCAGTCGGTGATGATGCAGTTTGGGAAGTCTCAACCAACGCACTTAAAAATGCTATGGATAAAAATGAGCTCAAGTATGAAATCGATGAGGGTGGTGGTGCATTCTACGGACCTAAGATCGATATCAAGATCACAGATGCCATCGGGCGTGAGTGGCAATGTGGAACAATACAGTT
The DNA here is from genome assembly GCA_027061425.1 of Helicobacteraceae bacterium. Classification (GTDB taxonomy): domain Bacteria; phylum Campylobacterota; class Campylobacteria; order Campylobacterales; family Sulfurimonadaceae; genus Sulfonitrofixus. The sequence continues at coordinate 155 of JALSUN010000016.1, read as the reverse complement.
AGACTTTAACCTTCCAGAGCGTTTTGAACTAGAATATAGTGGCGATGAGAACAACAAAATACAGCCTGTGATGATACATAGAGCAATTTTAGGTTCTTTTGAACGATTTATTGGTATATTAACAGAACACTATGCTGGTGAGTTCCCAATGTTCA
>JALSUN010000015.1 GCA_027061425.1 Helicobacteraceae bacterium | reverse complement strand
GTCTCATCTTGAAGTTTACGCACCATGTTCCAATGTTCTATAATCTCTTCATCGGTCTCCACCGTTCCAAACATCATCGTTGCTGTTGACTTTATGCCTAACTTGTGGGCTTGTCGGTGAACATCAATCCAGACATGTGAGTCATGTTTTTTAGGTGCGATAATATCACGAACTCTATCACTAAGTATTTCAGCTCCTGCACCTGGTATAGAGGCGAGACCCTTGTTCTTAAGACGTTGGAGTACCTCTTGTATCGTTATATGTGAAATCTTGGCTATAAAGTCCAGCTCTATCGCTGAAAAAGCATGAATTGTAATTTGTGGATACTTCTCATGGATGTGTCCCACCAACTCCTCATAAAATTCTATTTGGAGCTTAGGATGAACACCTCCTTGAAATAGGATCTGTGTACCACCTATGGCAACCAACTCGTCTATCTTTGCATCAATTTCATCATGGGTTAAGATGTAGGCATCGTCCGCTTTAGCATGGCGGTAAAAAGCACAAAACTTACAATCCACCCAACAAACATTGGTATAGTTGATGTTTCTGTCCACAACAAAAGTCGTAATCCCTTTGGGATGTAACTCTTTTTTACGTGCCGATGCCATTTTTCCTAACTCTAAAAGATCTGCATTTTGTATAAGCTCTAATGCCTCTTCACTGCTCATTCTACCCACGGTTAATGACTCGCTTCTGTTGTAATGTTATCAAGAACAAAGTTCATCTTGTTAATAAGCTTAACCTTAGTCAGGTTATGTTCACTGCTTAACCATGCACCATCACGATAAGCGATTTTTGTACTTGTATCACGAGGGTCTTGATAGACTAAAATACGGATAGGAAGGTCCAAGCCTGCCTGCATATTCTCTAACATCAATGTTGTACCCATCTTAGGGTTTCCAAAGATGATCTCTTCTGACTCAGGCATCTTCATGCGCACCTTGTCTGCACCTTGTTGATGGTTCACCACAGCAAAGACAGTAAAGCCCTTTTTGTTCACAATATTTTGGAGTTTATCCATAGTGGCTTCAACACTGTTGTCTGAAGTTTTTACGATAATATCATTAGCCAAAAGCGCGACGCCCAAAGCTAAAATAAGTGCCAGTTTTTTCATTTCCATCTCCTAGGATTTTTAGGTTTTAAAAAGAGTCTGTAGATTATATATCCACCAAGTAAGATACCTACTAAAACTTGTAGCCATGCCCCAATAAGCAGGAGTTTGTTTAAGATAGAACCATGTTCTTCATTGTCTATCTCTATCCCTGCCATCTCAGAGGCATGTACCAATGCAGAAACTGCAAGGTCACCATTAGGCATGTTTTTGTGACAAGAGAGACACATACCACGGCGGTCTAGTTTTGAGCGCTGTTCTTTGTCTAGAGGTTGAGAGAGTTTCCAGTGGTGGCCAACGGTCATGAGTTGGGTACCGTTTTCATCTATAAAACTTGAATAGTCATGTTTTAAGTTGCCTATCGCCGGAACTTGCTGGTCCGTCTTTTTAGGTAGAAGTATCATCTCTGCACTCATAAGGTCTACTGTAAAGTCTTTACTCGGATCAGAGAAGTATTTACCCCCACCAATACCAAGGCCTATAGCCTTGTCACTAGAGTGACAACTTTCACAGGTACGAGAGCGTTTAGAGATGGTATGTGGCTGAACAGGCGACATATCTATGGCATTTTGACCCTCTTCACCCGCACCTTCTACATTTGGGATTTTAAAGATTTTGTTTTGTATCAGTGCCTTACCATCTTTTCCAATGACAGTAGCCGTTACTTGACAGCCCGGAATAACAGGAGTAATACGCCCTTCACCATTTTGTGCTAAAGCAGGGTCTTCCCAACGTAGATAAGAGCGTGTCTCTGTCACTTTACCATCAACAAGATAGTTTTTAAGGTTACGCATGCCCCCCGTACGACCATGTATGTCATGGTCATGTGACGCTTTTAAGAAGTCAGGGTTCTGTTTGCCTCCAGAATAATCTACCTTCACATGACAACCATAACATTGCGGTGCCCAAGTGGCGTGACAGGTGTAGCACTCTAACTCTGTGGTGTGCGCTTCGATCTGGTCCATTGCGACTAAGGCCTGCTTAGAGAGTTTTTCTTCCTCTTTAAGTGCCTTAAGTGGGGTTAGTTCGATATCTTTTCCCGAAGCCAAATGGACAATAACATGGTTTCCTTTTTTAGCAGTATGGGTTAAAGGATTGCCCCGTGCGGTTAAGAGGTGTCCCTCTTGTGGTGCATCTACAGAACCCATCTTAAGGTACTCAGCTACTGTTTTTGTTGTACCACGGTCTTTGCCTGTCGCCACAGAAGTGTTAAACTCATCGCTATAGCCTAAAGGAAGTTCCCAAGGGTAAGCAGAAGTGGTTCCGTGACAGTCTTGACACTCTATCTCTACCGCACCTAAGTTTGCTCCTGTTAAAAAGCCATCGCCATGCATGTCATTAGAGGTATGACAATCTTGACACAACATCCCTTTTTGATAATGCACATCTTCTTGCAGATGTAGATAACGTTTGGTGTGGAGTTTGGGTTGTCCATTACCTTCATCATCAAAAGTAGCTTGATACTCCGTCTCCATAAGCCCTTGGTAAGAGACCCCGATACGTTTTCCACGGTTGTGACACGTTGAACAGGTCTCTACTGGAATTCCTGAGTACTCTTGGTCATGAACCTTCACCTTGACCTTACGAGAAGACTGTATGCTGTGTACCAACATATGACCACGACTCTTTTTAGAGATGGCCTTGTCTCCGCCCTCATAATACCCTTCGTTTGAGTAAGGAACATGACATGAGGCACACCCTATCCCTCTATAGTCGCCACGTTTGCTACGACCTTTTGAGCCGGTATGACAACGCAGACACTCTTGGCGCAAATAGGTGAACACTGCTAAGGAAGGATCTTTCTCAACTTCCTCAGCTGTTGGTGCTTTAGGGATCTCTTTCATCTCACTTGGAAAACCTTGAGGCTCCATCTCTGAGAGTTTCTCCATGTACGCTCTATAGGTATCAGTACCTAAACGTTCATGGGGATCTGCAGGATTTTTGGTATCGTAATTTCCATGGGTATGTTCATACCCCTCTTTAGCCCCAAAACTCCACATCGCACCCTGTATTTTCCCTTGTTCGGTCATCATCAGAGAGTTCATCTGTGCCTTGACCTGTTCTTGGTGACACATACCACAGGTATTTTGGTTGATCCAAGTACTTCCTGGTGCAGGATAGTACTCCTTAGGTCCCTTATGCTTCAAAAAATATTTAACAGTACCCTTGTGTGAACGCTTCTTAACCATTGTCGTAGGGTTACCCCCATGACAGACAATACAGTCGTTACCTTTATGACCCGCCTTCTCAGCGACCTCATAGATGGCTTTCATCATCTTAGACTCAGGTTCACGTATATGTTCTATGCCTTCATGACATTTCACACAACTGTTGGAACCATAAAGTGCCGTCAAGGTAAGAAGGGTTACAAAGAGTACTTTAAACATTTATTTGTCTTTAGCGATAGCGTCCAAAACGCCATTGATAAACTTAGGAGACTGCTCTGTACCAAAGGCTTTAGAGACTTCTATAGCTTCATTAATGACCACCGCAGAGTCAAGCTCTGTGTTCATAATCTCATAAGCACCCAAACGAAGCGTTGCCCGTTCTACAGAACCCAAACGTTCAAAATCCCAGTCTTTAAGATGTTTAACAATGGCTTCATCGACGGGTTCTAGCTTGTCCATAACACCACGAAAAAGGTCAAGTGCAAACTCTTTTTGCTTATTACGGATCTTTTTATCTTCTAAGATCTCGTCTGTATAGTCGGCAATACTCTGGTTACCCAGATCATATGCATACAATAGACTGACAACGGCCATTCTGGCGTGATGACGTGTTGCCATTACGCTTCCAACGTTTCGTAAAGGTCAAGCATCTCAATGACCACTGTCATCGCTTCAAAACCTTTGTTACCCGCTTTAGTACCTGCGCGCTCTATCGCTTGTTCAATGGTATCTGTCGTTAAAAGACCAAACGAGACCGGCTTAGAGTACTTTAAAGACATCGTTGCGATTCCCTTAGTTGCCTCAGCAGAGACATAATCAAAGTGCGGTGTTGCACCACGTATTACCGCGCCAAGAGCACAGATAGCATCATACTTACCACTTGCTAAAAGACGATCTACTATCATTGGTAACTCAAATGCACCCGGAACAAGTACATGATCCATGTCCTCTGCATTTCCACCGTGACGGTCAAATGCATCTTTAGCACCCTCTACTAATCTGTCTACGATAAAGTGGTTCCAACGTGTACTTACGATCGCTATCTTCTTACCATTGGTGACTTTTAGTCTGCCTTCAATTAAACTCATTTTTATCCTTTTACTGTTTCTTGAATTTCTAATATTTTTTCTGTTGTTGTATAGAGGTTCTCTAATGTCAACATGTTAGGGCCATCACTCAGTGCACAACTCGGGTCGATATGCGTTTCAAAAAAGAAACCGTCCACACCAACTGCTGCTGCTGCACGTGAGAGGTGTGGTACCATAGAACTGTCTCCAGTTGTTGTACCCCCACCACCACCTGGCATCTGCACAGAGTGTGTCGCATCAAAAATGACAGGTGCAAAATCTCGCATGATGACTAGTGAACGCATGTCAACCACTAAGTTTCCATAACCAAAACTTGAACCACGCTCAGTAAGAAGCACCTTGTGATTTTGAGCATTTTCGTAAGAAACCTCATCACAACCCCGTGTTTTAAGTACTTTTAAAACAGAGTATTTCATGTCATTAGGGTTCATAAACTGACCCTTTTTAATGTTAACGATGCGGTTTGTCTGTGCTGCTGCAACCAACAGGTCTGTCTGACGACATAAAAATGCAGGAATCTGCAAGATGTCCACCACCTCAGCTACAGGCTTCACCTGATAAGACTCATGAATATCTGTCACGATCTTGTAGCCAAAGTCATCTTTTACTTTTTGCAAGATACGAAGCCCCTCTTCTAAACCGGGCCCTCTGTAACTCTCTAGAGAGGTGCGGTTTGCCTTGTCATAACTGGCTTTAAAATAGAAGTCTATACGGCTGTCTTCTTGATAACGTTCAAGTTTTTTGGCGATTTCAAAGATATTTTTTTCACTCTCTATGACACAAGGGCCTGACATTAAGATCATCTATATGCTCCCTTTTTTATATCCGGCAGCTTTATCAAACTCTCCACTTGCCTTGTGTAACCCACCCGTAATTGTTGTTCCTGTGTTGTGAGAGTAGATAAAGTAACCCCCTAATGCCACCAACATAAGGGCAATAAAAGTACGATTAGAGTTATATGACATATACGCAAGAATGGCAATAATAACCAAGCCACCATAGTACATCTGATTTGCATCCATAGCTATCTCCTATTTTTTGACAACGAGAATTCCGCTGATAATGATTAAGATTATACCAAATAGAGTTAAAAAGTCAGGTAGGCTGTCTCCGAGCCACAATCCCACCCCTATAGACAAAGGGATATTTGTATAACTGACAGCCCCTACGATTCCAGCTTGAGAAGCCCCATAAGCCTTTGTCATAGAGAGTTGTGCCAAGGTTGCAAACAAGCCCATTCCTACTACATAGAACCAGACCATACCACTCGGCATCACAAAAGTACCCAGCATAAAGTCGAGTTCAGGGATGTTTACATAGTGAGAGAGTATCAATAAAATCACAGGGCCGATGGTTCCAACACCCATAAAAGAAAGGACAATAGCCCGCGTATCATAATACTTTTTAAGCTCACGAACAGAGGTGTAAGCCAAGGCAGCACCCACCCCACTGAAAATCCCCAGTAGATCAGTCTTTGAGAAGTAAAATCCGCTCGGTTTAGTAATCAGAACAAGACCAACAAACCCTATAAAAACAGCCATCCATCCCAGTTTTGACATGCGCTCATGTAAAAAGACGTAGGCGAAGATGGCAGTAAAGATAGGTGAAGTCTTAGAAAAGGTCATGGCATCACCTAATGGGATGTGTGCGATATTATAAAAAAAAGCCAGAAGGGCCACAAAGCCCATAAAACCACGAAAAAACAGTAGCCAAGGTTTTCCACCAGACTGTTGCATGGGCTTTTTAAGTACTGCGTAACCGACCAGTGCCACTCCAAAAATATTTCGAAAAAAAACCACCTCTAAAGAGCTCATGGATTCACTTGAAAGTTTAGCAAAAGCCCCCATGATCGCAAAGAAAAAGGAGGCCATAAACATATATAAGACGCCTTTGTCAAGCGTAGAGATGTACTGTTTCATGCGCGAATTTTAGCGTAAATTTCTAAGAGTATATGTTATAGTACCTACAAACAATCTTGATGAGGATTTTTATGTTACGCTACCTTCTGCTTTCACTTTTGGCGCTCCCTCTTTTAGCTACTATCTACCCCGCCCCTTTTAGTGCACTTTCACACCCACTGTATAAGACTCGTGTAACATTTGATGCCCTCGCACAACTTCCTTCCATGCGACGTGTCACCTTAGATTATGTTGTTCACAGTGACCGTGTACTTGGCCACTATATGCCCATTAAAATGAGCAGCTCTAAAACAGAAAAGCAGGCCTATTATCGTGCGCTGTTAAAATTGCAAGAAGAACAATCTGACCTTGTCGCCTATGCTAAGAGTCGTTTGGGTCAGATTATTGATGAAAATAATTATCATGCTTTTTTGATTTTTGTCAACACTAAAAGTCCTGTTTTTTATGAGGATGCATATCTCAGAGAAAAGATCTATACTTACTATCATGCCCATAGAAGTGAAAAGGTCTCACCCTATCTTGATCAACGCATCAAAGAGGAGTGGGCTGACCTCTCTTATTACTATCCTAAAAAGCCTCTTTTCAACTATACTTCTACTGACAATGCCTTTTATAGAGAGGTGGTTTTAATAACAACGCAACACTCACCCTACGGGAAGAAGTTACATGATTTTCTAACCTATGGACATGTGAAATTTAAAGAGTTGGATTTAGAGAAAGATGAAGAGGCAAAAGAGCTGTTTAAGAAGTATAAGGGAAATGGCATCCCCCTTCTCATCATCAATAATAACACACTGACAGGTTACAACCAACTTGAGGTTGATAAACTGTTACGTCATTAAGATTACGAAAGTTGAGAAAGCACCTCTTTTTCAACGGCATCAATCTTTTGTGTTCCATCAACACGAATATACTTGAGGGCACTGTTGTTTTCAGCCTCTTTGGAGTAGTAATCTACAAGAGGTTGTGTCTGCTCATGATAGACCTTTAAACGATCAAGAACAATTTCTTCTTTGTCATCAGCACGCTGTATAAGTTCTTCACCTGTCTCATCATCTTTACCTTCAACCTTTGGTGGATTAAATGTGACATGGTAGGTACGACCTGAATTTTGGTGCACACGACGACCAGACATACGCTTCACGATCTCTGAGTCAGGAACATCGATCTCAACCACAGCATCTATAGCCACGCCCGCCTCTTTAAGTGCATCTGCTTGAGGAACTGTACGTGGAAAACCGTCAAGTAAAAAACCATTTTTACAATCATCTTCAGCAATACGGTCTTTTACCAAACCGATGATGATCTCATCAGTTACAAGACTTCCAGAGTCCATCGCTTTTTTAGCCATCTTACCCATCTCAGTTCCTGCTTTAATAGCCGCACGTAACATATCACCTGTAGAGATTTGAGGAATATTGAACTTTTTTGTCAAAAACTGTGCTTGTGTACCCTTACCGGCACCCGGTGCACCCAGTAAAATAATTTTCATAGCTTGTCCTAAATTTTAAGTGCTGCCATTATACAAAAATGCTGTTTAATCAATGTTGTTTTGTTTTTGGCATAATCTCTTATTAAAATTTCTGGAGTCTTATGAGTACAATTATCTCTTTCCTTTTCCTTTTTTTCATCTTTCGCTGGGTCTATAACAGCTACAAACGTTTCCAACGCCAGTACTATACACAAGGACAGTTTCAGAGTATGTCCGTCAACTATACCGCTGTTGCCAACTCCGAACTGGGTGTTTTTGTTGCCTTAGTCGCTAAGGTAGCTAAGGCAGACGGTCATGTTCATGAACTCGAAGCAGAACTCATCAGTAACATGTTTAAAGACATCTCTAAAGCCTTTGGTGAAAGTCACAAAGAGCAGGTTCGCACCATTTTAAAAGAGATCTTCAGTAAAGAAAAAGAGATCGTTAAAAATGTAGATACCCTCGCCTCTAAACTTCAGTCTCTTACCCGTGGAGACAAACAAAAACGTCTCATGATGCTCTCGTTTCTTATCAACCTTGCCTATGTGGATGGTGAACTCTCTCACTCTGAAGAGAACCTTATCTTAAAAATAGCCGCTTTTTTAGAGATCACCCATGCTGAAGTCGAAGGGATTATGCAGCGTTTTGCTTCTGCCTTTGGAGCCAATGCTTCACAAAGCAGTGTCTCTGATGCCTACGCTGTCTTAGGTGCAAGTAGAGAAGATGACCTCTCTACCATCAAAAAGAAATATCGTAAATTAGTTAAGAAGTATCACCCAGACATCATGAAGGCCAAGGGTGCTTCTGAAGAGTACATCAAAGATGCCACACGAAAAGTACAAGAGATCAACACGGCTTACGAAATGGTAAAAAAAGAGAAGGCATAAGCCCACTCCTCTTATCTTTACACCTCAAAAAAGGATAGACTTGGACCTCAATACAAGCAGCGAACTTAATGCCACAATAGACCTCAACACAACACATATCGCTGGAAAGCTGAATGAACTCACCGATGTCACTAAAATCACCCATGCACTGAACCATACTTTTGAGGAGGTCATATTAAGCAAGATTCCTATTCCTGATTCTATATTAGAGTTATTCAAGATGACGCTTTTTGGAAACTCCTTAGGGAAATGGTTAACGGCCTTGAGCATTTTTATTATTTTTCTACTCTTGAGAAAACAGCTCTCCACACTCATTACTTTTATAGCACTCAAATGGGTACAAAAAACAGAAAACAAGCTAGATGATGAGATCTTAAATGTTGTTCAACGTCCTATTGCTATGGGTATGATCATTCTGGGTTTCAATGTAGCCTTTAGCTTTATGCATTTTAGTGCTGGTTTTACCAGTATGATCTCACATACCATGTCGACACTGACTATTGTCCTTTTTGCTTGGGTGCTTTATAGGATCATCAAGCTATTTGAGACATCTAATGATCTTATGTCAAAACGTTTTAAAACAGACAACGGTCTTACCCTAGCCAAACTGATACTCAGTATTTTAAAGATTATTGTACTCGTTATTGCGGGTATTAACATCCTCTCAACCTGGGGTATTAATGTGACTGGTTTTGTTGCCTCTCTTGGTCTTGTAGGTATGGCATTTGCCTTGGCTGCCAAAGACACTGCTAGTAACTTTTTTGGCTCCATGGTGCTCTTTACCGACCAGCCTTTCAAAGTAGGAGACTGGATCAAGACCAGTGAGGTAGAAGGGACTATCGAAGCGATCGGCATACGCTCTACCAAAGTCAGGACTTTTGCACGTGCACTGGTCAGTGTACCCAATGGCAACATGGCCAACGCCGCCATCTTAAACTGGTCAGAGATGAACAAACGTCAGATCAAGATGACTTTAGGTCTCACCTATGGCACCACTGCGACGCAGATGCGTACCATCCTTGCCGAGATGAGAGAGATGCTTAAAAACGATGAAGACATCCATCAGCAGACCATCTACATCCAGTTCACAGATTTTCAGGACTCTGCCCTTGGTATATTTTGCTACTTTTTTACAAAAACAACAGACTGGGGTGAGTATATGATGGTCAGAGAGCGTATTAATCTGGAGTTGATGGAGATCGTTGAGAAAAATGGTGCAGGTTTTGCCTTCCCATCTCAATCTCTATACATCGAAAGCATTCCTGAGAACTTATAGTAATTGATTACGCTATAATGTCGCCCATAAACCATAAGATATGGGTAGGCAGGCTTTCACCTTTATTGAAAGCACCGTAAAAGCTACAGGTTTTTACACAAGCATTTTTAACTGACTTTCTTGTTCCTACTCCTCCTATGCAACCAACATAAAGATTTACATATGAAAAAACTTGCCATTATTGGTCGCCCTAACGTCGGAAAAAGCTCATTTTTCAACCGTCTTCTTAAACAGCGTGATGCTATTACTTCAGAACAAGCCGGAACTACACGTGACATCAAACGTCGCATCTACCAGATTAACGACAAAGAGGTCGAGATTTTAGATACAGGTGGACTTGACCAAGGTAATGAGCTTTTTGACGCTATTAAGAAAATGTCTATTAAAGCCGCACACTCTGCTGACATCATTCTTTATATGGTCGATGGTAAAAGCCTTCCAGAACAAGAGGACAAAGAGTTTTTTTACGAACTCCAAAAGATGGGTAAAACCATGTGTCTTGTGGTCAACAAAATTGACAACGACAAGATGATGGAGAAGGTGTGGGAATACTATGAGTTTGGCTGTGACCATATCTTTGGTATCTCTGTCTCTCATAACCGCCACATCAACGCCTTACTTGCTTGGATAGAAGAACAACTTCCCGAAAAAGAGATTGTTGAAACTCCTGTTGAAGAACCTGAGGTTGAAGAAGAAGTTGATGTTGAAGAGGAGATCTCTGATGAAGAGTATTTCGCAGAAGAAGAGGAAGAAGATTCCTATTTTAATCCGCAAGAAGATTTTCACCTCCAACAAGAGATTTTAAATGCAGAAGAAGAGATCTTTATAGATGACTCTGTCTTTGGTAAAAATGATAACATGCGTGACATTGATGAGACGGTCATTGGTAAGATGCGTGTAGCCATCATCGGTCGTGTAAACGTGGGTAAAAGTTCTCTTCTTAATGCACTTCTAGGAGAAGAACGTTCAGTAGTCAGTTCTGTTGCAGGAACCACTATTGATCCTATTGATGAGAAGGTAGAGTTTCAAGACCAAGAGATTACTTTTATAGACACAGCAGGTGTTCGTAAACGCGGTAAAATCTTGGGTATCGAGAAATATGCGTTGATGCGTACTGAAGCGATGCTGGAAGATGCTGACATCGCCCTACTAGTACTTGATGCTTCTGAACCATTTAAAGAGCTTGATGAAAAGATAGCCGGACTTGTGGACAGTAACCGTATGGCCTGCCTCATCGTCTTGAACAAATGGGACAAAGTCAATGGTGACGATTATGAAAAAATTACCACAGAGATCCGTGACAAGTTTAAGTTTCTACACTACGCACCCCTCATCACCATTTCAGCACAGAGTGGACAACGTGTACAGAAGATCTATGAAAAGCTCATAGAGATCAACAACAACTTCTCTCAGCGTATCTCTACCTCTAAACTCAACGAAGCACTAGAGTGGGCACAGAGAAAGCACCACCTACCATCTATGAGCGGTCAATCTATCCGTATTTACTACGCAACACAGTATGACATCAGACCACCACAGATCGCTCTTGTTATGAACAAGCCAAAGGGTCTACACTTTAGCTACAGACGTTACCTCACCAACCAACTCCGTGAGTCATTTAACTTTGAAGGCGTGCCTATTTTGTTTAAGGCCAGAGCTAAAAATGAGAAGCGTAAGTTAAAACGCTAAACAGTATTAAAGGCATATTACTTTGCCTTTTTACTCTTTATGCTAGTCTAAGAAGATAAAGTATAGACTCTGTTTATCATGATATTTAAACGAAGTGTGATGTTCAGAATAGCTAGTGTATTGTTTATACTCATTTTACAATCACTCACTCTTTATGCAGAAGAAGAAAACAATTTTGCTTTTGAACGTTTTAATTTTACTTTAGAAAATGATCTTTTTGATCAAAGCGATAAAGGGTATACTAACGGTACTAAAATCTCTGCAATATATAACGTTAACACCGATGTCTACTCTTTTTTTAAGATCCCATTTCTCTACGATAGCACTAAAAACCATTTTACAACAATCTCTTTTGGTCAAGATATCTTAACCCCTGAAGATACTAATGACACAATACCCAACCCCAATGATGAACCATATTCGGGTTGGCTATACATGGGTATGACATGGCAACAAGCAGACAGTAATAATGCAGACACCTTAGAGTTACAACTTGGAGTTGTTGGGCCAGCAGCATTGGGAGAAGAGGTCCAAAACAGTTTTCATAAACTAATAGGCAATGATACCATCAAAGGTTGGGATCATCAACTTAAAAATGAACCAGGGGTTATACTTTCATATGAACATCGTTGGCGATATATCAGTGATAGTTTTTGGGGAGGTTTGACGACTGAGGCCATTCCTTTTGCGGGAGCAGGTCTTGGAAATATTTTGACCTATGCTGATGGTGGTACACTTGTACGTTTTGGCTGGAACGTACCACAAGACTTTGGCAAGTCAGTCTCTCATCCTGGACAGGTAGCAGGTCTTCCGGCCTTTGATAAGGGTGTAAAACGACTTAACTCAAAATTTTCATTGTATATTTTTACAGTAGTAGATGTTGGGTTCATACCTAGAAATATTTTTTTAGATGGAAACACCTTTCAAGACTCACCCTCTGTCGCGGAGCGAGATTACTTAGTAGGCGAGCTTACAGCAGGACTGGGTATTGACATCTACAAGGTACATCTTGCCTTTATCAATACACATAAGACGCAGGACTTTGCCTTAGATAAAACAGGTTTTGACTTTGGAACAATCTTAATTTCCTATGTTTATTGAGAGCAAGACTACTCTTTTATAGGTATTGGATCATACTCTAACAGTAAAGTCAACCATTCAAGTAAGAGAAAAACCATACCAAGTGATGAACCCTTCCAGTACCTTCTATAGCGCATGACTTATAATCTCTAGCATGGTTTAACGACTGCTATAGCCACAATAGAAAGTATCAAGATTGTTAGCCCTTCATTTTTGATGACACAACCTGTCACATATCTATTTTATAATTGTGTACTAGCACAAAAAATGTTATATTGTTTGTGCCAAAGTATTCTAACAAAAAAGGGGCTTAACATGAGAAACATTTATAGCATTATCGCTAAACAGATTGTTGAAGAAGCGGGACGCATTATTCGTGAAGCCCGTGAGACAAACACCTTTACCTTCACCTTTAAAGATGATGAAACGCCCATCAGTAACTTAGATCAGCAAGTCCAAGACTACATGACAAAACGTCTTAAAGACAGTTTTAACATTCAGGTTATGGGAGAAGAAAACTGCGATGATATCGATGCCTCCAAACCTTATTGGGCTATTGATCCCATTGATGGAACTTGGGCATTTATTACCCATGAAAACACCTCTGCCATAAACTTATCACTCATTGAAAATGAAGAGGTCATCGTTGCTATTGTTTATAACCCTTTTACCAATGAATTTTTTCATACCGAAAAAGACTCTTTGTCATATATAGGGATGCTCACCTTACCGTTACGACCCAACAACACTGTGGCAGTTGTAAACTTTAAACCAGAGAGGGAGCACCCTATTGTTAAAAGTTTAAACCAGTTATTTAAAGAGGACCGTGTTAAAAAACTAACTTCTATAGGTGGTTCTATTACCTACTCTATGTGTATGGTTGCAAAAGGTGCTTTTAGTAATTACATTGCACATTTTAGTAAACCTGCTCATGCTTGGGATCTATCAGCAGCATGCTTGATCATTAAAAACAGTGGAGGTTATGTCACGGACTTGGAGGGTAAAGAGATTGACCCCATCCACCACAAAGGTTTTATAGTCGCTAGTGCAAATGCCACAGCGCGTGATGACTTTTTAGCCATGGTCAACCCACTTTTAGAGCAGTTTAGTCAGGCAGAATAAGCTTATATTTTGTGATTATAAAACATCGTAAAATAGAGTAAGATGCTTTAAGAGAGGCGTCTACTCTTTTAGCAATTGATCTGCAGGAAAAGGTCGTCCCAGATAGTACCCTTGAAGATAGTCTATCCCCAAACCACACACTACCTTATGCACCTCTTCATTGTGAACATACTCTGCCACACTCTCTACCTCCAGCTCTTTAACCATACTAATAACACCTTTTACAATCGCCAAAGATTGACTCGAATGATCAATATCATGAATTAAAGAGCCATCGATCTTGATAAAGTCTGGCTTGAGTTTTAAGATGTTTTCCATACTTGAATACCCTGATCCAAAATCATCTATAGCCACTTTACATCCAAAAGAACGCATATCATCTAAAAAGCTAGAGACGACATCAAAATCTTCTATAAAATCCGTCTCTAAAACTTCAAAGATAATGCGTTCGGGATCAGGAAATTCTTGGATCTTTCGTGAGACATAATTACGAAAGCGTCTGTTGCCTATGTCTTCATAACTGAGGTTTAGACTGAATGGCCAAGGTAATGTCTCGAAGATACGCATAGATTTTTCGACCATCAACTCCATCAAACCCTCATAAAGATGCACACTTTTTGCAGTTTTCAGATAGGGAAAGATAGAGTAAGTACTGCCATTTTTAGGATCTTTCAGGCGCATAAGACACTCAAACTTACTAATTTCGCCCGTAGAAGTCTTAATAATAGGTTGGACATATGGCAAGATCGTACCCGAACGCAGAACATCTTTTAACAAGACAATATCTTCTATAAGTTGTTGTTGTTCTTCTTCACGATAAGAGAGGCTCAAGATGTCAAGGTTGATGTCGATGATCTTGTTTACCGATGCCAGACTCTCCACATCATAATCATTCTCCATCATCAAACGCTCTATAAATTCACGTACATAACTAAAAGCGGCATTCACATAGTGTGGCGGTAATCCAATGCGTACATGGGTCTCACTAATGATGTTTAGTTTGTTAAAGTATGCCTCATCATAAGTTCCACTAAATAGATTTAAAAACCACATCCCGATCGCCAACTCATGTTTACCCAAGATCTCCGAACTGTGCAGAAAGATCTGCGCATGGGCAAAGGAGAAGATAAAGTCATAAAAACCCGGTTTTAACTTAGGGAGTGAAGCCTTAGCCAACGGATAGACTCTTTTTAATCGCATAGCATCTGCCTCACTAAAACGGTAATGCTGTAACATCTTAGTCACATCATGTTCTTGAAGTTGTCGTGCCTTATGATGGGGCATAAACTCTTGTGACATGCTTATTCCTTTATCAGAAAATGATTTCCATTTATTATAATACAAAAAAACAAAGAAACAATCCATAATATGCCGTTTTTTTATGGAATTTATTAAGTGGTCTTATTTTATTTCTAGTTAATCCCGACCAAATTACTATGAGTTTATATATTTCTTGGTTAATTGAAATTTCTATTTCTTATTTTGATATAATAAATTTCTATAAAAATGTAACAAAGAACCTATCCTGTTTTATTTAATTATTATAGAGTCAATTGTAAATCTTCATCTGTATTAAGTAACACAAATAAATGTACAATAT
>JALSUN010000014.1 GCA_027061425.1 Helicobacteraceae bacterium | reverse complement strand
AGACCAAGTGCATTAGCGATGTCATTAAGCTCATAACCGGCATAAGCGAGTGCAGCATTAGTAGGATTAACACGCAGTTGAATACTTGTTAGTGTTCCCTCTTGCTGGTTCATAGCTGGCATGTCAAGATCACCATTTCCAGTTGCACTCAGTACAAAGTCAGCAGCCACGTTGTAACCGATGCTGTACTTTCCAGCACTCTCATCAAGGTCACAGATCATTGCAACACCTAGTGTGTTTCCTTTTTCAGGAATCATAGTGATGCTAAAGGCAGTGTACTTTTCGACCAAAGCAACCAAACGTGCAAGATTTACAGCATTTGGATGACTATAGAAGTCAGGTCCAACAAGCATAGCGAAGGTGTCTTTTTTCTTTAACATCTTCTCCATAGTCTCATCAAACTTCTTAGGTACACCTACGATTTCTAAAAGGCGGTTGTCATCAACTTCTACCTCTTTTTGAACCTTTTTAGGGACCATCTTAGACTTCTCTACTTCAACTTCTTCTTCTTCACCGGTCTCTTCATTGACTTTCATCTCTTTGACGATTTCAATAACCTTCTCTTTGACTGTCTCTGTCACTGTCACCGTCTTCATTGAGTGAAATGAAGCGATATATTCAGCTATTTCAGCAGGCAAAGCATCTTTTTTTGCAAAAAGATCCAAGATCAGGTACATCACCGCCTCTTCTTGCATTGGAGCATGGTTAATCGCCATGATGTTTTTACCCATACTGTCCACAACTGGGTCAGCAACTGGGTGGAAATACATCGCTGCACCCTTGTTCATGATCATAGAGTTGTTAATGGCAAAACGTGCATTTGGGTTGTCTGTTTTAATAGCAGAACCCACTGAGATGACAAAGTTCGCATCATTCACCGCTTTAAGAGGTGTCTGATAAGTCGCTTGTCCACTTACTGTTGCATATGCTTTCATAAAAGTAGCAAATTTACGTGCTTCTTCATTGATGAGTTTATAACCACGAGTCTCTTTTAGCTTCTGAAGAATTAAAGCTTCTTCGTTAGTAATCTGAGAATCAAACTTAATCGTGTCTGCTTTTTCAAAGGCTTCTACTGCTTTTGCAAACGCTGCCTCGTCTTTGCCTTCGACCTTGTTTTCAAAGTTATATCCATAACGGCCAGCACCACAAAGTGACACATAGTTCCACTCGTTTTGAACACGGTAGATCTTAGGTTCAGGTGACTCAATGTTGTCATGTTTAACTTCATACTGGATTTGACATCCTGCAGAGCAGTGTGAACATGTCGCAGGTATTTTAGTCAATTCCCAAGCATTAGAAGTGTACTGGAAGTCAGCAGAGACGATCGCGCCAACAGGACAGACAGCAGAACATTCTCCACAATCCGTACAGTCAAGTGTTTCACCATTGTTAGGCTGGATCAGTGACTTGTTAAGCTTGTTCCACATAGAGTAGGCATCTTTAGGCATATTCTCTTTGAAACTGGCGTCAATAGCATCTGCACCACGAGCACGTGTACTGAGTGCGCCATCACCAATCATATCTTTACAGACAGTGGTACAACGCTCACACATAATACAGAGACTTGGATCATAATTAAGAAGGCCCCAGTTCTGAACAGAACGGTCTACATCTTTAATCGCATAAGATTGTGAATCAACACCAATCTCTAGGGTATAGTTTTGAAGTTCACACTCACCTGATTGATCACATACACCACACTGTAGTGGGTGGTTAACATCATAAACTTCCATAATCGCACGCTTTTCAGCCTCGATTGTTTCAGTTGATGTAGTGATCGCCATACCATCTTTACTTTTGGCATTACAAGCATATACTTGTTTGCCATCTGCTTCAACAAGACAGATACGACACGCTAGTGTTGGACTACAGCGTGTCAGATAACAGATAGCGGGGATAAAGATGTCGTTTGCACGCGCCGCATTAAGGATGAGTTCACCCTCTTGCGTTTGTATCTCTTTACCGTCTATCGTAATAGTTATTTCACTCATAGCTATTTACTCTCTCTCTTAAAATTTACTGTCTCAAAGCGGTAATCGCTTCGTACATTTAGACCCAAGTCAAAGGTAGGATGCAGTGCAACCGTCCCTTTGAGTGTTTCATCAAGTTTGAACACACGACGAACAGTTTCACCAGCGTAGACAAATGTTACTGCTTCACCGTCACTAAGACGGGCTGCAGCTGCAAATGATGCTGAACCGTAAAGGTTGTTGTCATTTTCCAGTTGTTTAGTTTGTGCAGTAAATGCATTAAACTGAAGCACCGGGTTGGCATGATAGATCACCGCACCATTAAACTCAGGAAGTTCAGCAACCTCTTCAGGATACCCTCCACGTTTTACAGTAACATCATCAAGAACATAACCGCGTGTATCAACACCTTTGTCAGAGTAGAAGTTTTCCAAGTCATCAAAATCAACGGCTTTAAAACCACTTTCTTGAGGTAACCTAGAAGTATAATCTACAGTGTTTTGAGCATGAACACCCAAAGCATTGGCGATGTCATTTAAGGTGTAACCCTCAAAACCTAAAGCCACATTGGTAGGTAACACACGTTTGTCAATGCTCACAACAGTTCCCTCTTGCTGATTAAAGGCAGGAACCGCTAGGTCTGCACCCTCTAAAGCAGAGATGACAAAGTTACCTTTAGCATTATAACCCACAACGTTTTCACTATGATCATCGATGTCTAAATCAGCGATGAGTGAAACACCTAAGGTATTCGCTTCAGACGGTACAACAAGTACATTAAAGTCACTATATTTCTCTATTAGTGCCACTAAACGTGCAATGTTTTCTACACGTTCATGGGCAAGGATGTCTGAACCTATAACTAATGTCTTAGATTTAGAACGTAAAAACTGTTTTTTCATCAGTTCAAGTTCATCATCACCCACATTAGTTTCAGCACTTAAGTAACCTTCATCAAGGCTATCGATAAAAGACTGTTCACGTTGTGTCAGTTCTTGGTCTACTATAAGTGTCTGCGCTAACAGTGCTAAAACACCCTCTTCCGTGCCCACTTCATACTTCACAAACTGTGTGACAGTGTTTTGAAGCAGTGCATCTTCTAGAGGATGCATGTAAACGACTTTAGCACCGTTATGGCGTGCTGCAGTTGTCATAGCATAACGCACACCAGGGTTGTCTGTAGCGATACGCGTACCGACCATGATAATCGCGTCAGACTCTTTAAGTGTTTCAAGGTCTGCAGAGTAATGTTTTGTACCACTCACAGAAGCATAAGCATCCATAAAGAGTTGCATATGACGGGCATCTCTGTTAAAGAGTTTAAGTCCAAGCTTCTCTTTGAGTGCTTTTAGAATCATCATCTCTTCATTTGTAATCATAGAAGAGAAACGAATCGCTTTTGCTTTACTAACAGCTTCCACTGCTTTAGCAAATGCCTCATCGTCTTTAGTAGCACTGTTATCATAGTCAAAACCAAATCGTCCTGCACCACAAAGTGTTGCATACTCGAAGTTGTTCTTTACACGATAAATACTCTCAGCACCCTGAGCTTCAACACCTGCATGTTTCACTTCATACTCCAAAGCACAACCTGCACTACAGTGTGCACACGTCGCAGGAACTTTTGAAAGTTCCCATGAGTTGGCGCTGTATTGGAAATCTGAACTGATCAGTGCACCTACTGGACAGACTGCGATACATTCGCCACAGAAAGTACAGTCAAGCACATCAGAGTTTTTCGGGATGACTTTAGAGTTATAACCACCAAAGAGAAGGTCAAGTGCATCATCACCGATCACTTCGTTACAGACGTGTGTACACTTTTCACACAAGATACAGAGACTTGGGTCGTAGTTTATAAGACCCCAGTTTTCTATCTTACGTGGTTGATCTTTTGCTGCAAACTGTTGCTGACCTACATTAAACTCTAAAGTTTTATTTTGTAGGTCACATTCACCAGACTTGTCACAAACACCACACTCAAGTGGATGGTTCACATCGTACATGCGCATAATATTAGTACGTTCTGTCTCTAACACTTCAGAATCAGTGATGACATTGATGCCTTCCGTTGGTGGCGTGTTACATGCAAGAACAAAACCATCTAGACCTTCAACTTCAACACTACACAAACGACAAGAAGCACAAGGAGATGTTTTCTCTATGTAACACATTGTTGGGATATAGATATCTTCACGACGTGCTACATTGATTATAGTCTCACCACGTTCAGCCGTTACTGGAGTGCCGTTTATTTTAAAATTAATCATCAACCCTCCTTAGTACGCGACCATCGCGATATAGTAACAACGCATACAACGATCTGCTTCGCTGAGGGCTTGTTCTTGTGTAAAACCGAGGTTTACTTCCATGTTATTAAACTTACGGACATCTACATCTAAGACTTCTGACTCTTCACGTGGAAGACCCGGAAGCCAACCGCTGATTTTCTCTTTTTTGTCATAAACTTTCATACGACGCAAGTGATCTTCCATGATCTCATCATCAGTCAGTGTAATCTCACCACCATTTTGGACATAACGACTCATCACTGATGCCGCACGTTTGGCTTGACCAACCGCATTAACGATAGTCATCGGACCATACTCACAGTCACCTGCAGCAAAAACACCTTTACGAGAGGTCATATAGTCTTTACCGTTAGTAAGAAGTGTGCCCCAAGAGGTCATCTCAAGTTCCCACTCTTCTGGTAACAAGGCGAAGTCAGCACTTTGAGATACCGCAGGGATTAAGTAATCCGCTTCAATATCATAATCAGCACCCTCGACCTTAACCAGTTGAGCACGACCACCATTAGGATCAGGTACCAACTCGAACTTGTTAATTTTCAGTTTCTTAAGTACATCATTTTCATCCACCATCTCTTCAACAGCAGAATGGAACAGGAATTCAACACCCTCTTCGACAGCTTCATGGTACTCTTCATAAGTTGTATTACGAATAATCGTCTTTTCATCACGGCGATAGATCATATAGACTTTTTCAGCGCCCGCACGGATCGAACAACGAACAACGTCCATAGAGGTAAATCCACCACCAACACAAACAACAGTTTTACCTGTAAGGTCAACATAGTCTGTGGTTAAAAGGTTCTCTTCTTGAACCTCTTTTGGTATCTTGATGTCATATTTCTCATAAAGATTCACACGATCAAGGAAGTCAATTGCTCCCCAATAACCCTGAACCTCTGGACGCTCATTAGCACAACGTACTTTCTTAGAAAGACGGGTACCTGCAGCAACCATAGTCGCGTCATAGTCTGTCTCAAACTGACGCATCATCTCAGCAGTGACTGGTGTGTTAACGATAAAGTTAACACCTAAGTCACGAACGGCTTCGATGTCTTGGTTATATTTGTCAATTGGCATACGGTATTCTGGTACACCGACAGCAACTTCACCACCAAGAACAGGAAGAGACTCATAAACATCACAGTGGATGCCATCGAGTGCCAAATAGTACGCTGCAGTCAGACCAGCAGGTCCAGCACCAACGATAGCAACTTTTTTACCTGTGTCTGGTTTTTTCTCTGCAGGGTGGAAGAAACCAAAACCATGGTCTGTTTCATAGTCAGCACCCAGACGTTTTAGCGCCATGATAGAGATAGGCTCATCAAGGTTTGTACGGCGACACTCATCTTCACATGGATGCGGACAAACACGACCACAAGTGTGTGCAAGTGGCATGGTCTGACGGGTAGCCTTCAATGAGTCGTCAAAACGTAGGTCACGAACACCCTCTATATAACCAGGGATATCAACATGCGCGGGACAAGCGTCAGTACATGGCGCTGTAATCTTAGCAATGTAGTTCACAGATTCGTCGTAATGTTTTGAAGGTTTTTGTTCGTCTATACAACGTACAAAATCTGCTTCAAAATGCTCCATTAGGTCTAAAAGAGGTGTTGGTACGGTCTTGCCAATCTCACATTTAGAAGTACTTTGCATGGTACGAGAGACCTCTTTGAGGTGATCCATATCTTGCATGGTACCTTCACCACGTGCGATCTTGTCCATCAGGTCATACAGTATGCGACCACCCCAACGACCCGGTGCACAACGGCCACAAGCTTCAGAATAGACCTGATACTGTGCCGCGTACTCAGTCGCGAGACGAACAACATCTACCTCAGAGTCAAAAAGCGCCACACCATCCCAGCCTATAAAGGCTTTAGACGAACTGTGCTCGTTGTACTGCTCTGGCAGGTTATATGCTGATTCTTCCCAAGCGTCGTCAGCCTTGTCAACATTGTTGACAGACTCTCCACGCCAGGTTGAAAAAAAGACTTTACTCATAGGTGTATGCCCTTATTTTTTGACAACAATTGTCCAGTCAGCTTCATTGAACTTCAATGAATTCGCTAACTCAAGCCCACACTCTTTTACAAGGTCAGCACTACGTTGAACTGATGTAAAATCACCAATTTCAAATAAGAAAATCGCAACTTCACCCGCTGGGTGTTTGTCAAGGATTTCTTTCATTCTTGGCTCAAATTCATCTTTAAGATGACGTAAATCATAACGTTTCATTCGCGCTCCTTATCGGTCAACTTCACCGAATACGATATTAGTCGTACCGATGATTGAAACAACATCCGGGATGTAGTGACCCGGAAGTAGGTCTGTCAAAATACCTGTGTGCCAGAAAGATGGTGCACGAAGTTTTAGACGGTAAGGGTATGGACCACCTTGAGAGTTGATGTAGAAACCAAGTTCACCTTTTGGTGACTCAGTAGCAACATAAACTTCACCTACTGGTGGGCGCATACCTTGAGTTACAAGAACAAAGTGTTGCATCAATGAGTAGTTTTGCGTCATTAACTCTAACTTTGGTGCAGAGATGTACTGCGGCGCATGTGCCATAAGTTCCGTCTCATTGTTTTTAACAGTCTCTTCATACATGTCAATAGTCTGATAAAGAATCTTCGCAGACTCTCTCATCTCTTGCATGTAGATCTTGTAACGAGCGTAGTTATCACACTTGTCAGAGTAAGGAACTTCAAACTCTACTTCGTCATAAAGCTCATATGGCTCTTCTTTACGGATGTCCCAAGGTGTATTAGAAGCACGTAACATTGGACCTGAACAGCCCCATGAAAGTGCCATCTCTTCAGAAATAACACCTACGTTTTCCATTCTCATCAACCAAATACGGTTGGTGTCAAGAAGATCTTCATAATCTTTAATATTCTGTGGCAACTTGTCAAGGAAATCTTTAAGATCTGGGATGAAGTTGTCTGGAATGTCTAGAGGTACACCACCAATACGGATCGCTGCATGTGTCAAACGTGCACCACAGTAATCTTCGATGATGTCCATAAGGTATTCACGTTCACGGAAAGCAAACAAGAAAATGGTCATCGCACCGATGTCTAGTGCAGTGGTTGCTAACCAGAAAAGGTGAGACATAAGACGGTTGATTTCAAGAAGCATCATACGTATGACTTTTGCACGACGTGGAACATGCAGGTCGATCAACTTCTCAACAGCTAAGGCAAAACCATAGTTGTTAGAGCTTGAAGCGATGTAGTCCATACGGTCTGTTGTTGGCATAAATTCGTTATAAATCATGTTCTCAGCCATCTTCTCCATACCACGGTGTAGGTAACCGATATCTGGATGTGCCTTAGTGATCTGCTCTTGCTGCATGTGTAAAATGAGACGTAACTGACCGTGCGCCGAAGGGTGCTGCGGTCCGAAGTTAATGATCATCTCATTGTCTTCTCTATCGAAGGTAATGTTCTCAAAAAACGGACGTAATCTATTTGGTTGTTGCATCTTCGCCCCTATCTCTTTCTGTCTTCGATAATAACAGCTTTGTCATCTTCGAATTTATCAATCATAAAGACACCACCCTCTTCTTGGTAAGCTAGTGGTGTCTCTTCTGCATCTTTAGCCTTAGGTTCAGCACCCATTGGTACCTCATAACCTAGACGAGAGAAACGCTCTGTGTCATAACGGTCAACACGTGCACTGTCACGGATTTCAGGCCCGACAATAGCACGTGCCTCTTTACCGTAAATACGGTCTACCTCGTACCATGCTGCAAACTCATCACCCTGTAAAGGATATGTCTTAAGCAGTGGATGACCTTCCCAGTCATCTGGCATCAAGATACGTTTCATGTAAGGGTGGTTGTTCACTTTCACACCAAACATGTCAAACATCTCACGCTCTGACCAGTCAGCTGAACGGAAAAGTGTATTAACACTCTCTATCGCCTCATCTTGCTTGATAAAACATTTAATGCGAAGGCGTTTACGTTTACTCATAGAGAGCATTTGGTAAAATATTTCAAACTCACCTTTTTTAGCAACCCAGTCTATAGCTGAAAGCTCAGATAGCTGTGTATAACCTTGAGTCTCTTTAAGCACTTCAAGTACACCGTAGTTATCTTTAGCGTTGATGTAAACCACCATCTGCCCAACTTGGATATAAGCATCCAGTACTTCAAACTTCTCTTTGATCGCTGCAAGGTCTGCTGCAAAAACAGCATCATCTTCTACTTTGGAAGTGGGTACCTGTGGTGCCACCCAGTAACGGTCAGTATAGTACGACTTTTTTTGTACGTCGTCTTTTGGCTTATAGGCTCTCATTACATTAACCTTTTAGGACGTTGTGCTTTGCCCGCTTTTTCTGCACGAATCTTCTTTTGAAGCATCATTACAGCGTATTGAAGTGTTTCAGGACGTGGTGCACAACCTGGAAGATAAAGATCAACAGGAATAACACGGTCAACACCTTGAACCGTTGCATACGTGTTAAACATACCACCCGTGTTGGCACATGAACCCATTGAAATAACCCAACGAGGCTCTGCCATCTGGTCGTAAAGACGCTTAATGAATTCAGCGTGCTTCTTAGTCAATGTACCTGCAACGATCATCAACTCTGACTGACGTGGAGAAGCACGAAAAATCGTACCATAACGGTCAAAGTCATAACGTGATGCACCTGCAGCCATCATCTCGATACCACAACAAGCCAGACCATATGTCAAGGCCCATAGTGAGTTCGAACGTCCCCAGTTAACCACTTTATCGATAGTTGTTAATGCAACGGGAAGACCACCGTCTTGTGTATAATTTACTTGATGTTGTGCCATTCAAGGGCTCCTTTTTTCCATGCGTAGATAAAACCGATCGCCAGTAGTAAGATGAACATAAGCATCTCAGCAAAACCGAACCAGCCTAGTAGTTTGAAGTCGATTGCCCATGGGAACATAAAGACAACTTCTACATCAAACAGTAAAAACAGTAGTGCAAACAGGTAGAACTGTGTTGAAATACGGTTTGGCTGTTTTGTAACTTCCGGTCCACATTCGTAAATCGAGAGTTTTAGCTTTTCAGTGTCTTTTCGGGCAAGAGCGCGACTCGCCCAACGTGCAGCCACTGTTGTTGCATAAAATGCACCAAATGTTACTACGAAGAGTATGAACACCCCAAGATAGGGGCTTGTAGTACTTACATGTTCCATACATTTAACCTTTTTTATTGTTTATAAACATCTTAAAACACCTAAACTAGGGGCTTTTCGACGTCATGTTTTCTATAGAAAAAACAGTTACGCTCAATATATCTAATTCTGCTTTAAAGGTACTTTTTTTGAGATTTCAAATTTAGGGAGGGTGCTACTATGTGTTACAAGTAGAAATGCTATGTTGTAGAGGGTGTTTAATTTGGTAACAATTTTAGTACTTTTTTTACTTGTTTTTTGTCAGTTTTGATGTGAATTAGTACTAGTTTTACTTAATTGATTCCTTAAAGTCGTTGTATTTATATGACAGTTTCACTATTCAATTATGTATCTTTAGAATGATTCATCACCAGACCCTTTTTTTCACTATTCAATTATGTATCTTTAGAATGATTCATCACCAGACCCTTTTTTTCCCCACATACACGAAAGTTAGTCTATCAAGGCTACTCTATTATCTACAGGAACAACGATGAGAGGATAGAGATACTTACAATTTACAGAGAAAATCTTTCCTGCTGATCGTAACAAATCATTTAGGGTACCTCCAGTCTACCTCTACCTTCCCTCGCGATTTTTCTTCTGTAAACGGTGCTACTAGGACTTGATGATGCCCTCTTTAATGAGAACAAGAATGCTTTTCTTTTATTCTACAAAAGTAACTAAGAAGCCCTAACAGAAGCTTCTATTTCGGTTACAAAGATTATTCTGAACGCTCTACCGCTACTGCGATCTTACCGTGAGAAACAGAGACACTGTTCACGCCGGTACCATAAGTAGAGAGATCGATATCTTTCACTTTTGTGATGTTAGTGTCATCACTGACATCTAAGACCATCACACTGTTAGTTGCAGCACTTGTCACAAAAAGACGTTTACTTACACTGTCATAATCAACGATCTCCGCTGCAGACTTGTAGTAGATGCCTGTTCTGTATGTACTTAGCTTGGTGGCACGTCCATCATCTGCAAGTGCAAAAAGAGAGACCGTTCCACTTACCTCATTGGCATTGGCCATATAGTTTTTACCCTCTTGAACGAAGGTGACTGAGCCCTCTGGTGCCATGTCATCAATGTTGGCAGGGACTGGGTCGTTTTTATAGTCAAAACTTGCGCTGTAGTTGATGTCATTAAAGTATTCCACCTGTGTTGGTGCAGCAGGATCAGTGATGTCATAGACAAAGAAGCCACCCTGCTTTTCAAGACCAACATAAGCGTACACTTTACCATCGATGTGAGCAAGTGTCAATGCTTCAGGCTCTATCCCTTTTTTCTCCGAACGCTCATCCAAGTCATACCACTTTCCCTTTTTAGGGCGGGTACTGAAGTGGTCTTTTGTACGAACATCGTTGGCAACTGTTGTCGCTAGCGCGTTGGCACTATCATAGACTAATGCCCCACTCTCACCGTCGAAGATAGAAAATGAACGTGTGCCATAGCTGTAGAGTGCTTCGTAGTCGCCATCACCATCTGCATCGCCAAGGTCTGGGTTAACACGAAGGTCACCAATATCACCAATAGCTGTATGTGTAAGTTTCGACGCTTTTGCCGTTTCTTCATAGAAATCATCACGATCGTCTCCTTCATTTGCCGTTACAACATAGTCATGACCGTTGACACGGTAGGTCTGAATGGTGTCAGGTTGGTACATACCGTAGACACCAAAAGGTGTTGTCTCTAGGTTTATCACACCATCTTTTTTATAGTCGAGTGCATTGGCGCTCTCAGAAAGGTCTTTAAAACCGTAACCCGTCACAGTGACTTCCAAGGTTGTAAGATCTATTCTCGCCATAGCATTACTCTCTTGCAGAGAAGCCCAAGCGACTGTGTCATCTTCGTTTATCGCAATATACTCTGGTTCAAAGTCACGTGCGATCTCAGCACCTTTACGGATTTTACTGCCCACTGGTGCTGTTGTAATACCTTTAAAGTCTACTGTTTCAACATTCATAGTCGCAACATCTACAACAGAGATAGAACCATACGGATCATAAAGTGGCGCTGCAAGTTCTTCGTTACCAACAACCTCACCTTCATTAGAAACCAAAATACGTTTGCCATCATGGGTAAACTTCACCATGTCTGGTAACACACCGACCCTAGCAGCGTCAATATATGTTCCATTTGTGTCAAACACTACAACACTACCGTAGGTCTGTTTTTTGTCTACAGATCCATTAACATCAATACTCACAACATGTGCAACTGTAGCATCACCCTTAATACCAAAGTCATTATCATTAATCAACAAAAATTGATCCGCACCAAGATGGGCAATACCTTCTATCTTGTTAGGGAAGCCTTCTTCTAAGTCAGTGTCAAAGATCTTCTTTTTTTCCAGTGCAATAGCATCTTTGATATCTGTCTCTAAAGTTTCTGAAGCTGCAGTAGAAACCTCAGTGGCAGTGTTAAGGTCGACTTTATATAGCTTGGTTGTTGCACTAACACGCTCAAGGATCATTAAGACATCATCAGAGAGCATCACCATCTCTGAGATTTTTACATCTGACTGTTTGCGTACTTTTGTCTCATTGTCTTTGTCAAATGTACCCGGTGTGTCCATAACATAAAGGTACTCTTTAATGTTTGCTGGGTTGGCGATTTCCATCTTGTAAAGACGTACATTACGAGAATTTTTATATGCTGTTGCATCTGGGTTTTCTAATGGACTTTGCATAATAAAATAAAGTGACAACTCATCTTCAGAGACCGCAATAGACTCTATACCTCTGTTGGCATGACGCTTGGCAATAATCGCAGGAAGTGCCCCTTCAACATCGTAAGTTGCATTAACAAGGTCATCTTCTAAGCCAGCAGGTACAAGACGTTTAATTATCTTTCCATCAGCAGCAACATGTACCAATGATGAAGCATACTCATCACTAATCCAAAAAGTACCATCACTCAGCGCAGTAATCGACTCTGTGTCAAGACCATTAGGATCATAAGCTAAGAGGTTTCCATACTTGTCATAGGCTTTTTCACTAAAATTAGAGAGGGGGTTTGAGAGTCCACTTATCTCTTTACCATCACGGTCTTTAAGTGCTATAACTTCTTTGACCATGACATTTTCACCATTGATCTTGTACTTAATGATAGAAGGTGTAAAGTTTAAAAAAGGAAAGACCTTGTCACCCGTGTTACCACAGATGTCACTACCCGTAATACTCAAAGTATCTTTACACTTAATGTTCACACCACGGTCAGAGAGCGTGTAAAAAGTATCATTACTGTCTCCACGTTTATGTGTAGCAGCAGAGCCAACACCCCATGTTGCATTCATCACAAAACCATTAGGAAATATACTTTTTCCAAGAGGATAGTTCATGGCGTTAAGCGGAACACTCACGTTGATTGCGGGAATCGCAGTACCACCAAAACAGACCGCGCTACTATTGGTGATCTCATTATCGTCTAAAAGTGTATTTGCATTAAGATCTAAACCAGAAGCAATAAGTACACCACCCTCAGCACACTCGGCACCTGAAGAGATAGCTGTTGTTGTCATCAATGCATTAAGTCCACTAGAACCTGCTTGACCATTAAGACCTATTTGCCCATTAGTACCTGCTTCACCATGACAAATACGCTCTTGTTGTGTTACCTGATCGATCATACCATCATTGTTAGTGTCAAAACCCACTTTAATCTCTACCCCACCCATAGCACAGGCTTGACTACCTACGGCTAAAGATTTTTTTTCTACCACAGACGTGCTACTGCTCTTAACACCTTGTTGTTCTTGTTCTTTGTCTGCTGAGCTACACCCACTAAAGACAACCGCTGCTGTAATCGCTGAAAGTATGACACTTTTTTTCATTTGTAATCCTCTAATAATTTGCGCGAAGTATAGAGAGGAGATGTTACAAAAAGGTTGTCAAAGTCAAACAGCTTTCACACACAAGTGACACTTAACGATTACAGTGTATCTTTAAATATTAAGGTCTATAATCCACTTAGGATTTTTGTATTAGACGGCGCTTATCTTGATAAAAAGGCTATAAATAAGTAGAAGGAATCATTACCAGACCTTTTGAAATTTACAATGTCTTCATAAAACTCTAATTCTCTATCAATTTCATCATTTTTTTATAGCTGTTTTTATCTCGGCAATATCTAGATAATCCTGATATAGTATTTTGACCATACATATCCATTAGCTTCGGGTTTGCTCCGTTGTCTAGAAGTAATTGCACCAATTCAAAATTTGTACATCCTTTTGCTGCCTCAGTTAAAGCTGTTTCGCTTTTTTTATATTGATAATTCACATCTACCCCATGTTTTAAAAACAACTTTACTATTTCTACATCACCGTCACTTGCCGCCGAAGTAAAAGGATAATATGCATTATATTTGTCCATAGCATACATGTCAGCTCCACTTTCTAACAATCTGTTAATGACATATTTGTTTTTATAAGACACTGCTATACGTAACAAGGTACGGCCTTGTATGTTTTTAGTTTCTATATCAACACCTTCAGCCATCAACCTATCAAAGTCACTGTTTTTTTTAAACTTAATAGCGGCATATATAGGTCGTTTTTTAAGTGCAGAGCATTGTGTGTTTTTAGGAAATACAAAATCCTCACACTTGGCACCCTTAATAATAAGCGATACAATGTCAGTATCATTTTTATAGCCATACTGAGGTACCTCGGCTTTACCTCTTACAATTTGTAAAACCTCCAAAGTTCTTAATGACCCATACATCCTTCTGCTATACATAGCCTCTTCACGACTTGTAGGAGCTTTAATATAATCAAATGCTGTTCTACCTTCACTGTCTGTCTCTTTTACATTTACTATGGCTTGCACCAAAGCATCTACAACCCTCGTATGTCCATTTTTCACAGCTACCATCAAAGGTGTTTGCCCTTTCTCATTTTTGATATTTGCATTCATACCTTTGAAAGAGAACATATTAACTACAGCACCTGATGTTGTTGCTTTCCAAAGTAATTCATTATGATATTTTTCTTTCCTTTCTTTTTTCTCCTTTTCCTCCAATGCGTGCTTTTCTTGACGTTTTTTCTGTTCTATTTTAATTTTTTGTTGAATAATTTTTGTAATATCTATGACTTCTGCTGTCTTCTTCTGTTTCTCATAAGAATGACCAATTATATATTTAAATTTGTACATCATCAGTACTGATAAATCCCGTTGCGTTGGATTGTCTCTATTAGAAATGTAGGAGCGACGGTACATTGAGAAGGGTTGACTGTTTTGACATATTTCAATCTTCATGCTACCTGCATGTGAAACATATTCTATTGGGTCTTCTATAGGAAATGATACATACTTATAGTTACTTAAAAGATTTGTGATTTTATCTTCTGTTTTCTTGTCCAACTTTAAAGTATACTTGGACACAAATCTATTTGATCTGCTGATACTAAGACTTGAAGTCAATTCATCAAGGTTTGCATAAAAATATCTATAATCTCTTGCTTCATCAGAAGATTCAAATAATAATCGGACAAAATTTCGTTCTTGTTGACATTCGGTAAGAAATAGACTCTCGTTTCTATCTTTTACATAGGTCTCCAATACCTTTTCCCAATAATATTCCTTGGTATAGGTATCAATATATTCGTCACTTGGAAACTCTTTATCAAGAAAACTCTTCCAAAATATATCACCAAAAACAGATGTTGTATAGAAAAACATCACAGTCAGTATTATAAATATTCGATTACTATTTTTCATCACGCAACTCCTTAGCCAATTTTTCTGTCCTCTTAAACATACGAGGTTACCAATATTTTAATATTATCATCAATATCAGTATCTAAATGAATTTGACTTATAGTAGTAGCACCACCTTCTGTTTTACTTTCAAGATGGCTTAAATCTAAAGTAAGTGCTTGTGTGACAGTATTAGAAAGCGTAGGATAATGACTCTTAATATAAGGGATTTCATAATTAAACCACCCCAAAACATCACACACAGTATTTTT
>JALSUN010000013.1 GCA_027061425.1 Helicobacteraceae bacterium | reverse complement strand
GGCTGTCTGTTAACGGTCACACTTAGTAACCAGCTAGAGTCCTTGACAGTGATAATACCACCTGTGGCTGTTTTGTTAGGAAGAAACTCTCGTTCTGCATAGCTTTCCAAAAGCTTGCGCATCTTACTTCCCTTGGCCGTGATGGTGTAAGACTCCCATTTGGTTTTGTCGATATCACTGCAAAATACTTCTGGTTTTCCAAAGGCGGTATCTTTAAAGGCCACCTTTTTCCATAAGTTCCACACTGCACCTTCACTTCTGTCTAAAACGGGTGCATTTTCCATGTCTCCAAGAGAAGAGTTTTCAGTCATAGAACCATTGGTGAAAAATACAAAATCATTAGCTGTTGTCTTGACCACATCATCCTGGCCATTTTGGTTAAGGTGAATGGCTGTAACCATTTTTTGGTCTTGCTTAATATCTATCTCTAGGTCAGTGACCGTAGTGTTATAGACAAAATTTACACCCTTGGACTCCAGAAGCTTTTTGAGTGGGAGGATGAGTGAGTCATACTGGTTGTACTTGGTAAAGAGGAGGTCCCTCATGGTACTCATCCCTGGCATAAGATGGATAAAGCGCTGCATATAACGCTTCATCTCTACGACACTGTGCCAAGGTTCAAAGGCAAACATACTTCTCCAGTAGAGCCACATATCGGTCTCTAAAAAGTTGCTTTTAAAGTACTCTTCTACAGTTTGTGCACCAAGGTCCTCTTCTTTAGTAAGCAGCAGTTGTGTCAGTTCATGGGTGTTTTTTTCATGCAGTCCCAGGTCTGTATGACGATACTTTTCGCCTCTGTTAGAGATGACGCGGACATTGGAGAAGTTAGGATCTGCTTCATTGATCTCTCTAAACTCGTCGAGAACCGTGCGTCCCTCCTCTTCAAGAGAAGGTACTGCTCCATAAAGGTCCCACAGACACTCATAGTGCGCTTCCATCTCTCGTCCGCCACGAGCGATAAAGCCATCTTCAGGATTACCGGCGCCATCCATAGCACCACCCGAAAGGCTGCCTTGTTCATAAATGGTGATTTGACTGCCTTGCATATGTCCATCACGCATTAAGTACTCAGCAGCCGCTAAAGAGGCGATACCCGAACCGATGAGAAAGGCTCTTTTGTTTTCGATACCCTCTGGTTTACGAGGGTTGATTCGTTGGTAGTTGTTCATGTGAGATCCTTTTGAATGAGTTTAAGACAATAATATCACTTTATTGGTTTATAAAAATCGAGTTATGTGTATGTGTTTAAAGAAATGACCTATATAAGGTGAGAGATCTTCTGATCTCTCTAAAGATTAAAATACGCTGCTGAAGACAAATCTGAAATTATCACTGTTGTCTGTGTTGTCATTGTGTGTGTATTCGAAACCAAATGGTATAGGAAGGTAGTTTAAAACTCTGGTTTCAAATGTTACACCGGCTGTGTACTCGTTGTACTGGGTATGTGTTGTAAAGTCACGGGTACTTTGTCCAAAGTCCTGCACATCAAAGTGGTTGTACTCGGCATAGAGTGTCTCACGAACAAAAGAGAGTGGGAAGGTAAAAAAGAGTAGACGACCGTCAAACTGCTTCTTGAGATTTACCCCACCCACAAGTGCCTGTTTAACAAAACGGGTGTCATAGAGGTTTTTCATGACAACAACGGAAGGGTCTGTTACAACATCATTTTGAAAAGGTGTAAACTTCACCCCTTTGGTGAAGTCAGTCTCATTTGGCCCAGTGCTACCATTGTTGTCAAAGTCTGTACGTACACCGTTGAGGTGCATACCTGCGTAAAACTTCCAAGGAAGAGCAGTAGAGAGTTTGTACTCGGCACCATAAGAGAGGTCTGTACGATCATAAGTACTAAAGGCGTTGAGCAGTTGTAAAAATGTTGGTGCAACACCGAGGACATTACCCTCTGCTTGGTAGACCTTGGCCTGTCCTACCAGTGGTGAGCGGGCATTGGTGTCATAGTCCTGGTAGTAGTTGACAGAGAGATCAGCATGGCGGAAACCATGGCTGTAAACAGGAAGCTTCGCATAGACATTAAAGCCGAAGTCACGTGACTCTACAGAGATATTATGTTCACTGTTTTTGTCGTAGGTGTTAGTGCTTCTGTCGTAGTTGTGATAGGTGTTGTTTTTACCTGAACCAAAAATACCATAGACACTACCACCATAGTTGATGATGTGGCGGGTACTGTCATAGGTAGCGCCATAAAGACCGATCTCATCGACATCATTTTTAACAAAAAGTGTCATAGTGTTAGTCCATGCCGGATCGATAAAAGTGGCTGCAACATTGTAAGTGAAGATCTTTTCACCCTGGTTGTTGTCAGCAAAACTTCCCGTAAACGAAGCACTGGAGTACTTGAGGTTAAGCTCACTATAATAACTTTCATCTGTTGGCAGCACTTTATCCGGCAGTTGAGAGCCTTTGTCCAAGCTAAGAGGACTGGTGTAGTAATCATGATCTTCAAGTGTCAGACGATATTCTGGTGGTGTCTCTCTCTGTGGTGTCATTTCGTTGACAACATAATAGTACTCTTCACCATTGATAGCAGCAACGAGGAGTTCACTGTCGTTGACAAGACGTGCATCGACGACATTGTCCGCATCGCTGACGCGCTCTGAGTTTCCAGCTGCATCTACACGATAGACAGAACTTCCTTTTTCACTGTTAGTGATGAAGTAGACACGCTCTTGGCTGTCCACGCCGACAGGAAAGCCATAATAGGATTTAAAAGTATAAAATGCTTTTTTATTTTTATAGAGGGTACGCTCTTTACCCTTTTGCTTGAAGTAGTAGAGGTTCTCATCTTTGTCTATATAGACTGATGAGTTGGCGACATCATAAAATTCGTCACCCACATAGAGTTGTGGCTCTAAACCTGAACGCTTGGCATCAAAATAGACAGGAACATCATCTTTGAGGTAACCAAAGATCAATTTACCATCGCTGTCCTCTTTTAGCATACCGTCATGATCGAAAAGACCTTGAGAGATCTGCCATGGATTGATCTGTCCACTGGCCATGGTGTAATACTCATCATTATGGTTGACCATGCGTCCTGGTTTGAAATTGTCTCGGTCTATATCTACAAACTTGTCATTTTTAAACAAGCTTACCCGTTTTGGAGCATTGACACCATCATTGATATTGAAGAAGACCTTGTTACAGCTATCTCCAAGCTGGTAGAAGAAGGTCGAAGTAGCGATGGGCTGACCCTTGGCCTCCACAAACCCTTCACCTTCAGCAAGTAACCACTGATTATAGTCACTGACAGCTTGTTCAAAATCAACCCCAAAGGTCATCTCAAAGATGTGGTTGGTTCTAAATGGCCACATCCATGATTTGGAATGGTTGTAGAAAAACTGATTGGCTTTGTCTAGTCCGTAAGTCTTGGCCAGGTAGTATTCGAAAAAACCACCCAGGATGTAACTGCGTTCACCAACAGGGAAGTCCAAGGTGTCCTGGTTAAACAAAAATGCAGGATTGATGTTGCCGGCTTTGGCCTGTTCGATGGTCAGGGCTTTAAGATAACCATTATAGAGACGACCACCGTTTCCATGCCAGGACTCATTCAAGACGGCATTACCTTCGATGAGAAAGCTGGTCAGAAAATTGTTAGGCATAATGAACATAGGAATAGGTGGTACTGGCCAAGGGTTGTTTCCAAAAACAGTATGCAGGCCGCGGGAAACGGCACTTGCCTTAGGATCCATCTGGTAGTTATGCGCTGTTTCATGATACATGATCAGTGCATCCCAGTTTTTGGAGGTAAAGTAATCGACCATCTCTGCACCACCTTGATACATCCCCTGCAAAACAAAAGGTGCAGCCGTAGCAAAAGAGTTGGCCACCTGGTTGCGGTCGGATGAAACGGTACTGTAGAGTGTATCGTCGAGTTGATAGCCAAAGTACTTTTCATATTCTCTGTGCAGGGCCTCTTCACGTTTGGCCAGATCTTCTGCCATATATTTACCCGAATCAGAATAGATAAATGTTGTGTTACTGCCTTCGAGGTGGGTTTGATAATAGTGCTCATCACCAGGAACGATGGCAGAGTCTGCTAAAAGGAGTTGTGTGATAGCAACAGAAGAGAGAATGATTTTTTTCATTTGATAACCTTGATTTATAACTTTTATGATTTTAGCATTTTTTATTCTTAGATGACATATCATATAGAAAATCCTCTTACTGAAAACGATAAGAGGAGATAGAGACATTGCTAAACATTTTGGGCATTTCTAATGACTTTTGAAACAGATGGGCAATGCTTAGTTGAAGATGAGTTCAAGATTTTCATCGGACTTGAATGCGTTTAAGACCCATTGATCTTTTGGTTTATAAAAGTAGAAGGTCCAGGACATCACCTTCTTTTCATATTTTAGAAGATAGA
>JALSUN010000012.1 GCA_027061425.1 Helicobacteraceae bacterium | reverse complement strand
CCCTTGTTAAAAACGAGAAACGTCTGCGCATGATGTTCGATCAGGCCCCTTTAGGTATCTTCTATTATGATAACGACCTTACCATCTTAGACTGCAACAAAAAATTAGAAGAGACCATGCAGGCATCCAAAGAGCAACTCATCGGTCTTAACCTCAACAAGGTACCAGACTCTCGTCCTATTACTTTTATGCGCCAATCCCTGAAAAAACTTAAGCCGACCTCTTACGAAGGCCCTTATCAGACTAAAATAGCAGATCTTGACCTTTACATGAAGATTCTGATGACCCCCTTGATAGATACAAACGGTTTAGTCAAAGGTGGTATCTGCATGATGGAGGACAAGACCAAAGAGCATGAAGCCCTTATTAACGCTGAATTTCTTTCACTGCATGACACTTTGACTGGTCTCGCCAACCGTAAATTGTTAAAAGAGCGTATTAAACAGGTACTTTTAGAACAAAAACGCCAGCATCTGTTCTCTGCACTGCTCTTTCTTGATTTGGACCATTTTAAACAGATCAATGATTCTCTAGGACATAACCTTGGAGATAAAGTCCTTATAGAAACTGCCAAAAGGCTCAAGTCGACTTTAAGAGAGAGTGATACCTTAAGTCGCCTTGGAGGGGATGAGTTTGTCATCATAATCCCACACCTGTCAGAAGATCATCATCAAAGTATGTCCATAGCATATGAGATCGCTCAGAAGATTCACCATACTATGAGTCTACCTTTTGAGATCGATCAGCACCAACTTTTCAGTTCCGCCAGTATCGGGATCTCACTTTTTGACCATGCTAACATCAGCAGTGATGAGATCTTGAGACAGGCAGACATGGCGATGTACCTCTCTAAAGACAGTGGCCGAAAACGCACCAGTTTTTACAATGAACAGATGGATCATAAACTGCAGCATTTTATAGAGATGCAAAAAAACCTGCACCATGCCCTAGAACGCCAAGAGTTTACCCTTAACTTTCAACCTATCTTGAGTATAGACAGAGGAGAGGTCATCGCAGCAGAGACCTTATTACGCTGGAGACATGAGGGAAAACTGGTCCCTACTGACGAGTTTATCAATGTGGCAGAAAGTTCTACTCTTATCAATGATATTGGTAAATGGGTCATTAAGACAACCTGTCAACAGATTCAACACTGGTATGACATAAGACAATTTATTCTCAACTATATCACGATAAACATTAGTGCCAGACAACTTTTAGAACAGGGCTTTAGTGAGTACCTGTTAACAACTCTCAGCCAGTACCATATCAAACCTGAGCATATACGACTCGAAATTACGGAGACCGCCTTAATCTCTAACTTTGAAAAAGCAAAAGAGATCATAGAGGAACTCAATACTAAAGGCATCGAGTTTATTATAGATGATTTTGGCACAGGGTATTCTTCGCTCTCTTACTTAAAGATGCTCCCATTTACAGCTCTAAAGATCGACAAATCTTTTGTCGAAGATATCCGTACAAAACCTGAAGATGAGAAACTCATACGTGCTATCATCCACACTGCTAACCAGTTTAACTACCAGATCGTTGCAGAAGGGGTTGAGACCCAAGAGCAGAGGGCACTTCTAGAAGAGATTGACCCATCAATATACTTTCAAGGTTACCTTGCCTCTAAGCCACTCTCAGCAGAAGCATTTCAAGCATATTTGAAAGCGTAAGAACAACCTCTTTCCTAAGTTGAAATTGTACTTTGGAATGTATACATCAAACATATAGCTGACTGAGATAACAGAAACTTACAACCGTCTAGCAGACCTTGTACCACTCCACCACTACAGTTAAAATGTTTTATCAATTAATATGTTTTGTGATTTAAAAAAGAGAGGGCTTCCGCCCTAAGGCGAAAGGTTAGACTTCTGAGAAATTAAAAGTTATATGTCAAGTAAGCTTGAACCGTATTGTAGGCATCACCTTTTTTGACGGCTTTCTGTTGATTAAGATCATCTGCTTTTGTCATAATATAGTAAAGACCTACATCAAGTGGTCCAAATGATTTAGCAGCTTCAGCGGTGACTTCTGTCATCTTTAAGTCCTCTACACCTTGCGCACCTGTAAATGCATCTTTACTTGCTGACTGTGTAAAGTAGATCCCTAATTGTGCCCATGTCAACTTCTGTGAAGTTGTTGCCGTGACATTATAAGACATTGTGTCATTACGAGTAATGTACCCATAATTCCACCATGCCTCAGTGTAAAGTTTAGACTGTCCGTACGCAGCCAAGTTCATACCAGCACCAAAATTATTATCTTTGTCATTTCCTGTCTGTGAGAATGCTCCAGAGATGGAGAACTTATCTTTCATTACATAGCCTACCTTAGCAGCGAATGCTGTGTTACTAGAAGAAGTCAAGGTAGAGTCCATCGCGCCATTTTTAATAGACATTCCAGTAAACTGCGCACCTAAAGTCAGCCCCATATCTAAAGTAAGGTCAGCTTCTAACCAATACGCACTGGCAACTGATGTTGCATCATAATACCAAGCTTGAGCTTTAAGTGGTTTCCAAGAGTTGTTCTCTCCACCAATTGCATATGCACCTTTATAAAACTGATGAAAGTTTGTTGCTGAACCTACGGTAACATCACCAGATCCGTTTACTGAACCTTGTGCATCCATAGCTGAAATCACTGAACGTTTTAAAATATTACCACTGTTGCTTCCACCGACATAAGCACCGTAAAGTGTTGTATCAGGAAGATCTTGGTTGACGACTAAAGCCGCTTCAAACGTGTTAGTAGCTATAGACCACTTCTCGCTAAAGACTAATGGTGTATCAAGTTCCATACGACCAACTTTACCCGTAGTCTTGCCTACTGTACCCGCAAGCCAAACCTGGTCAAACCAAAATGAGTCATCAGTCCCATTTGTTGTTTCCCAGACACCAGATACCAGCTGATTCTCAAGCCCTAACGTTGATAGTGCTATAATAGACACACCTGCACTTACATTCTCAGTTAAATCAGCAGTTGCACCTAATTTAGCTGCAGCTTGACCAATGGCATAGTTTTTGTCAAACAGTTTTCCACTTGTTTCAGTTCCTGATTGACTCCCTGATCCAAGAGTTGTTCCATCACCTGCATCGTCTGTGCTATAAAATAATTTGGCATCACCAGAAACCTCAAAGTTTGATGGACCTCCATAAGTACTGTTGGTGTCTTCAGTTGCATAAGCAGTGCTTGCGATCAATGTCGCAGCTAATAAACTCATTTTGACTAATTTCATATATTCTCCTCAGAATCATTTATTGGTAGAAGTATATAGCAATATGTATAATTAATATACTATTAATTGATTATTTATTCATCATCTACAATTACTATTACAAGAACTAGATTTTTTCTCTTTTGAGTTTATCAGACATTTCTTAAGAGATTCTTTTTTAATATTTTTGAGTTAGCACCCTATATCTGGGCGGTTATTATATTTTTATCACATAATTTAGTAACTAGTGTAATGTAAGAAGATGTTTTATGTTTCATTAATGTTTAATATTTTCATCTTGAAACATGTCGATTTGTTTCAGTTGAGTCTCTAATAGAAGCTTTAGTATGCATGAGAAAGGCCTACACAATTTGATAGATTATTTATTGTAAATCGATATATTCTATATTGTTAATACTTTACAACAAGGGACCATATGTGAAAGTATATGTACGTAAAATGGTAACATCAAGAAGAGGCGTAGTTTAAAATGCAATTACCTGTTTTTAAAAAAGTAATAAAGAAAAAGTGTTTCTTATAGTAACAGGGAGGAAGCCACTTCCCGCTTATTACTAGAGGGGTACATAAGCTGTAGTGGTACAGTCACAGTCAAAACTATCTATTTAGGGTTTGTGCTATCTCTAAAATAGAGCAGAAATTCTCTTGTTGGAGTGCGCCACTACCTATAAGGGCACCATCAACATTGTTAAGTGCAAGTAACTCTTTTGCATTGTTCACTTTGACACTTCCGCCATAAAGTATAGGTGCCTTGATCTTTTGACGTAACGCCGTGTGTATAAGTTCTACCTCGTTAGCACTTGGTGTCAGTCCTGTACCTATCGCCCAAACAGGCTCATAAGCGATAACAAGTTTGTCATAGTTAAGGTCGATTCCCTCTAACTGTGCCTCCAAGTACGCCATTAAGGCTTCATTACTCTCTTCACGTACTTCTAACGGTTCACCAATACAGTAGACGATGGTAAAACCCTGCTCTTTATAAAAGTTGAACTTCTGCACCATTAACTCTTGTGACTCACCAAGAACATGACGACGCTCAGAGTGACCGATAAGAATAGTCTCTATACCAAATTCTTTAAGTTGGTTCAAACCGATCTCTCCTGTGTAAGCACCATTGGTAACAGGATAAGCATTTTGCGCGCCAACCACCGTTTTACCTTTGAAGGTATTGAGCGCAGTTGCAGGTGGAAAGATCATCGTCTCAACACTGATTTCATTTTTTTCTATAAATGATTTCACATCACGGTAGTAATCGAGGGTCTCTTGACGTGTCTTAAAGGTTTTAAAGTTCGCAGCAATAATCACTACTGATCACTTTGCACAATAAGTGATTTGACACCCGGAAGGATTTTGCCCTCAAGCAATTCAAGAGAAGCCC
Organism: Helicobacteraceae bacterium; assembly: GCA_027061425.1. Taxonomy (GTDB): domain Bacteria; phylum Campylobacterota; class Campylobacteria; order Campylobacterales; family Sulfurimonadaceae; genus Sulfonitrofixus. Next base: position 10,901 of record JALSUN010000012.1, on the reverse strand, counting down.
CGCCGCCTGTAGAGATAAATGTCATCTCTTCATCAACACCTACACGTTGTACAAGGTCAGCAGTATCACCACCACCTACAACCGTCGTTGCATAAGAGTCTGCAACGAAATGGGCGATCTTGTTAGATCCGCGTGCAAAACGTTCCATCTCATAAACACCCATAGGACCGTTCCATAAAACAGTCTGAACATCACTTAAGACTTCACGGTAAAGGCGTACGGTAGCAGGTCCAATGTCAAGGCCCATCCAACCTGACGGGATCTCCTGTGCTGACGTCACTTTACTGACAGAGTCTGCAGAAAAGGTCTGAGCCGCAACAACATCGACCGGTAGATAAAACTTCACACCCAAACGACGTGCCTCATCCATGATATGCTGTGCTTCATCTAAAAGGTCGTCTTCCACCAGAGAGTTACCTACATCGTAACCCATCTGCTTCAAAAAAGTAAAGGCCATACCACCACCAATGATCACCTTGTCTACACGAGGAAGAAGGTTGATCAATGCTTCCAGTTTTCCTGAAACTTTTGAACCACCAACAATAGCTGCAAAAGGACGGGTAGGACGCTTCATCAATGTGCCAAAAAACTTAATCTCTTTAAGCAGTAGAAAACCTGCCGCTCTATGCTCATCATCAAAAAACTTAGTAATCCCTTCTACAGAAGCGTGGGCACGATGACTCACACCAAAAGCATCATTGATATAAACATCTGCCATATCTGCTAACGCTTTTGAGAGAGCCTCATCGTTTTTAGTCTCACCCTTCTCAAAACGAAGATTCTCCAACAACAGAACTTCATGGTTTGGAAGCTCAGATGCTTTTTTAACCGCATCTTCTCCAACAACATCTTTAGCCAATTCAACATGACGTTTAAGCAGTTGTTGCAGACGTAACTGTACAGGAGCAAGAGAGTACTTTTTATCTACCTCACCTTTTGGTCGTCCCATGTGTGATGCTAAGATAACCGCACAATCTTGGTCGAGACAGTAGTTAATGGTAGAGACAGCAGAGCGGATACGACGATCGTCTGTAATGTTTCCAAACTCATCCATAGGCACGTTAAAATCACAACGGATAAAGACTTTTTTACGGTTAAGATCGAGATCTTTGATGTTTAAAAGTTGCATTGGTTTCCTTACTTACTAATGTGTAGTGCCATGTCTACAAGACGTGCTGAGTAGCCCCACTCGTTGTCATACCAAGAGAGTACTTTAACAAGGTTCTTGTCGATGACTTGGATGGTGTCCATAGCCACAACTGTACTTAACTCTTCGCCCACAAAGTCTTGAGAGACGCGGTACTCTTCGTCAACACCCAAGATCCCTTGGTGAGACCCTTCGCTTGCTGTTTTAAATGCTGCTTTAACATCTTCTAAGGTGACATCTTTAGTTAAGGTCACTGTTAAGTCAACCATAGAGACATCTGGTGTCGGCACACGGATGGCCTGACCGTTAAGTTTACCTGCTAAGTTAGGAAGGACTTTAGCGATGGCTTTAGCCGCGCCTGTAGTTGTAGGTACCAAGTTAGTAGCACCCGAGCGACCCTTACGTGGATCTTTTTTATGTTTACCATCTAAAATCGGCTGTGAAGAGGTATAAGAGTGTATGGTTGTCATCAAACCATTTTTAATCCCAAAGGCATCGTCAAGTACTTTCGCCACAGGTGCAAGACCATTAGTTGTGCAAGAAGCATTAGAGACAATAGCCTGACCTGCGTACTCATTTTCGTTAGCACCAATAACAAAAGTCGGTGTGTCATCTTTAGCCGGTGCAGAGAAAAGTACCTTTTTCATACCGTTGTCTAAATAAGCTTGAACACTTTCTTGTGTCAAAAAGGCACCGGTACACTCAAGTACCATTTCAGCCCCAAAGTCTGCAAAGTTAAGCTTGGCAGGGTCACGCTCTGAAAGGATCTTAGCCTTATCATTTCCAATGTTTAAGAAACCATCAGTCACTTTTACATCTTTACGAGTACCGTGAACAGAGTCATACTTTACATTATATTCGATCATCTCTTCTGAACCACTTGCGTTTACCGCTACAAGTTCGATGTCATCTCTGTCTGCGATAATACGCGCTACACATCTACCGATGCGGCCCAGTCCATTGATTGCGATTTTTAATGCCATATTTGAGTCCATATAATTATATTGAGGTGATTCTAGCCAAATTCGGCTATAATTTCGATAAATTGAAGCGAGAGCAGAGGTTAAAAAAGTGAATATCGCACTCTACGGTGGTTCATTTGACCCTCCGCATCTTGGTCATGTCGCAGTGGTTGAGCGTGCATTAAAAGCACTTGACATTGATAAACTGATCTTGGTACCTGCTTTTGTGAACCCTTTTAAAACGGGTACACATGCTCCAGCAACACTAAGACTTGAGTGGCTAAAAAAGATCTTTTCAAACGAAAAGTCTCTCTTGGTGAGTGACTTTGAAGTGACTCAGAACAGAGCAGTCCCAAGCATTGAAACGGTGAAACACTTCAAAAATGAAGCAGACAAAATCTACTTCATCATTGGAGCAGACAACCTCGCTTCACTTCAACAGTGGCATCAGTTTGAAACGCTTGATGCTCTGGTCACTTGGGTAGTTGCATCACGAGATGCCATCGCCATAGACCCAGCATATCAGCATTTAACTGTTGATTATACTGTCAGTTCGACCGCTTTAAGAAAAAACCTAGAGGTGCGCCATCTGCCTAAGCAGGTAGCACAAGAGATAAAAACATATTATGAGGAACATCATGCAAGATCGTATTAACAACATCATCAACGTATTAGACACTAACAAAGCCGAAGCTATTGAGGTTTTTGACCTTAAAGACAAAGACTATTTTGTAGACTATGTCATTATTGCAACATCTATAGGTGCACGTCATACCGAAGCACTTCTTGACCACTTAAAGCGTAACCTGAAGCCTCAAGAGCAGTTTTTAGGAACCGATGAGAGTGGTGAGTGGATCGCGGTAGACTTAGGTGACATACTCATCCACATCATGACTGCTGAATACCGTAGCCGTTACGACATGGAGAACTTCTTAGGTTCTTTAAGCAAAAACGTAGAGAGTGAAGAAGAGGCATAACCTTTGTCTGCACCTACACTCTGTGGCATTGATGAAGCAGGTCGTGGTCCTATCGCAGGCGCACTTGTGGTTGCCGGTGTTGTACTGACCGCTCCCGTTGAAGGTCTTATGGACTCTAAAAAAGTGAGTGAAAAAAAGCGTGAACTACTCTACCCCCATATCATCCAAAACAGCCAACACCACATCGTCTCCTTTCCCGCCCACGCCGTAGATGAACTTGGTATCAGTCAGTGTATGCGCATCGCTCTCAAAGAGATCAAAGCCCACATCACAGCAGACACCTTTCTTTTTGATGGCAACACTGATTTTGGAGTGAGCGGACTAGAGACTTTAGTCAAAGCAGATGCTACAGTAGAGGCGGTGAGTGCTGCCTCTATTTTAGCCAAGGTCACCCATGACAGGGAGATGATCCTGTTTTCACAAAAGTACCCTGAGTATGGCTTTGAAAAGCACAAAGGCTATGGGACAAAAGTCCATATAGAGGCCCTCAAGGCCCATGGATATACCCCCGAACATCGTCGTAGTTTCAAGCTCAAAGCACTTAAGGGTCTTGACTTTTACGAGGAGGCACAGTGCGCTTTGGCAAAATAGAGTATCTCAACCTTCTCCCCTTTCATCTTTTTATGAAACGCTATAGCCGCTCTAGCCAACAGGCCATGAGCTTTCGGTATAAAAAAGGGGTTCCTGCCAAAATTAATGCTGACTATGCTGCCAGACGGGTCGACGCGGCCTTTATATCGAGTATAAAAGCTCAAAAAGAGCACTATGTTGACTTAGGTATCATCGCTAAAAAAGAGGTCTTAAGTGTGTTACTGATACCACAAGAACATGAACTATTAGACCAAGAGAGTGCAAGCTCAAACGTCTTGGCCAAAATCCTCAACCTTCAAGGAGAAGTACTCATCGGAGATAAGGCTTTAAAACATTATATTGAGCATCCTAACATGGGTATTGACCTGGCTAAGGCCTGGAATGACAAATACCAACTCCCTTTTGTCTTTGCCTTACTCTGCCATCATGACCATCAAAAAAGTCTGCATAAACTTTCACAAGCATTTCAACGCAGTTCTCACAAAATCCCTCAGTATCAGCTTCAACGAGCTTCCAAACGCACACAAATTCCTAAAAAAGTTATTTTGCACTACCTAAATTTTATCTCTTATGAACTTGACGCTAAGGCCAAACAAGGACTTAAAAAGTTTTGGAGACTCTCAAAAGCATTATAAAATATCACTATTGTTCCTCTTTACAGCTACCCTTTAAAAAAATCTTGTATCATTAAAGTATGCAAAAGACTTTTTTCGTACTTATTTTATTTGTTGTAACAGCAGTTTGTGCTCTTGAACCTATTGAACCTTTGCCAACGACCCTAGATGGCATAAACCTTGAAAAAGCAAAACTTGGTCGTACCCTATTTTTAGACCCTATACTCTCCTCTGATGGGACCATCTCCTGCGCCAGTTGTCACAGTTTTGAACATGGTGGTGCTGATAAAAGAGATGTATCACTGGGCGTTCAAGGGAGAAAAGGAGACATACAGTCTCCCACAGTCTATAACAGTCGTTACAATTTTAAACAGTTTTGGAATGGTAGAGTAGACTCCTTACAAGATCAAGCCACTGGCCCATTAACCGCACATTCTGAAATGGACATGAGCCCCGAAAAAATAGAAAAAGTGCTTAACAAAAACCTTTACTATCTCAAGCAGTTTAAAAAGATCTACCACAAGTCTCACATTACGATAGATGACGTTGTAGATGCCCTTGTCACTTTTGAGATGACGCTTGTTACACCCAACAGTCGGTTTGATCGTTATCTTCGTGGAGAGTTAGAACTGAGTGAAGATGAAAAAAGAGGTTACAGTACCTTTAAAGCTTTAGGCTGTATTACCTGCCATAATGGTATTAATGTGGGTGCCAACAGCTTTCAAAAGATGGGACTCTTTAAGCCTTATAAATATAACACAAAATTTCCAGACCGTTACGCCCACACCAACAAAGAGTATCACAAAAATGTCTACAAGGTCCCCACGCTGCGCAACATTACCCTCACCGCACCCTATTTTCATGATGCCCAGGCAAAAACACTAGAAGAAGCTGTCAAAATGATGGCAACCCACAACCTTGGCATTAGTATCACACAACAAGAGGTTGATGACATCATCAGTTTTTTAAAGACCTTAGAGGGTGAACGTCCCATGATTTTGGATCTTCCATGATCAATAAAATCTTTTTAGCACTTGTCTTAGGTCTCTTTTCTATAGGCATTACCACCTATTACTATTTCGACCAACGTGATTACGCCCAAAAATATAAAACAGTAGTCAACAACATTCAAGAGCTACAAAATGCTTATAACACCATCTCTTACGAGATCCTAAAAAATGCCATCTATAGTTTTAGCAACCAAGATGAAATTGCACATGGTATTCAAGAACTTAACCAAAGATACGCCTATCTCTATAATTCTCCACTCCTTCAAGAGTCCCAATACTTAACGCTAGACAATGATCTCATCAGGTTAGGTACCGATATCAGTGTTTATAACGATGATGCAGAGCACTATCTAATGCTTAATGCAGGAATTAAGAATTCTTTCGTTTTTTTACTGAACTACTCTGAACGATCACAGTCACTGTTTCCACAGGACAAACGTATTGAACACGATATTAGTACTATTATTTCTGAACTCTCTAACATGCGGAGACTCCTTGACAAAGAGCACTTAAAAAATGTCACTACACATCTTCAAGATCTCAAAAATTTCGACACTAACAGTAGTGAGCAAAAAATATATTTAGAGACTGTCATCTTACATGTGACCTACATACAACAAAATTTTCCTCAATTTTCTGAAACTGTTTCTCATTTACAATCCAAACATATTGCCACTCTGATTAAAAACCTCAAAAATGATTTTAACCTTATCGCCCAAAATGATTTTGTCTTGATTGACACTGTTGCACTCATTTTACTCATTTTGATTGTTCTTGCCCTTACCAGTATCATTATTCTTCTAGTACGCTCCCAACGTGAGAACAGTCGCCTCAAAAGACTCAAACAAGATCTTGAATATCTTGCCAACTATGACCCATTAACCGGTCTTCTAAACCGTAACAGTTATAACCATACTATGCTCCAAAAAAAGTATGAAAAACCCACCATCTTACTGATAAACATCAACAACTTTAAACACATTAACAACCTCTATGGAACAGAGGTTGGCGACTATATCCTCCAAGAAGTCTCTCAACTCATTAAACTGCCTATTTTTGATCCCTTCCAGCCTAATTATTATCATTTAGGTGGTGACGATTTTGGGGTCTTGCTTGAGAGTATCTCTTCTAAACAGATTATGGGATATGCTGAGGCACTTACCCAAAGTATTAAACATTTTATCTTTGTTGACAACGATGTAGAGATTAACATTACTGTAAATATTGCCATTAACAGCCAGTTACCGCTCCTTGAAAATGCTGACATGGTTTTAAAACATTCTAAAAAAGAGCATTTGGAGAGTATTGTTTTCTTCTCAAAGTCACTCGGACTCAAAGAGCAGATCCAAAACAACATTAACACCCTGCAGTCTCTATCAACTGCTATAGATGCCCACTCTATCCTCCCCTACTTTCAACCTATCATCTCTCTAGAGACCCATCAGGTGGTCAAGTATGAAGCACTCGTTCGTCAAAGAAACAGTGATGGTAGTATTACGGGGCCAGATGCCTTCATCAACCTTGCAGCACAGACGCCACTCTACAGAGAACTTACAAAGACCATGATAGAACAGGTCTTTGAACACTTTAAAGACCAACCCTACCGTTTCTCCATAAACCTCTCTATGAGAGACCTCTTAGACAGTGAGCTTATGGTCATATTAGAGACCCTCTTAGAGAAAAATCCAGAGAGTGCCAAACGCTTAGAGATCGAACTGCTTGAGAGTGAAAATCTTTTTGACATACAGGCAACAGAACACTTCATCACTCTGCTAAAAAGCTATGGTTGTCGCATTGCTATTGATGACTTTGGTACAGGGTACTCTAACTTCTCTTACCTCGCACGCCTCTCTGTTGACACCCTCAAGATCGATGGCTCTCTCATCTCTAAGATTTTAACCGATGAAAAATACCTTAAAACAGTAGAAGCCATCGTCCACTATGCTAACACTTTAGGTGTTGAAACTGTAGCAGAATTTGTTGAGACACAAGAACTTGCCCAAAAGCTAAAAGAGATAGGCATTACCTACGGACAAGGCTATTTCTTCTCTAAACCACAAGCCACACTTTCAGAGAGAACAACCTTCGACTTTTAGAGTGTTCTTTAGTTGTATTGTAATCAGCCTATGCTACAATCTTTACTAACAATTAGAAACTACTTTAAGGAACTATAATGCCACCTAAAGAGATGATGAACGCTATCTGTTCACAACTACTTACCCCTGCTGATATTACAATGACTGATGAGACCTTTACCAAAATTCAAAACGAGAAAATCTTAGTTCAAATGCTAGCAGAACAAGATAACACCGCCATTCGCATCTACTCTCAAGAGGCCATCATGCTCTCAGACATCATGCCAGTGCTTAACCATTTTGGCTTTAGTATCATCGATGAAGTGTCTTATAGTTTTGAGTTTAATAAGCAGACCCTTTATCTAAAACGTTTTAATCTCAATATTAACAAATTAGAAGAGATCACAAAAGCTAAAGAGAACATAGAGTATGTCATCACTAAAGCACTTAAAGGTGAAAGTGAACAGCTTTCACAACTTTTTGCCCTTGTCTGCCTGCAGAACTTAAGTTTGAGACAACTGTCTCTTCTCAAGGCCATGATAAGTTATATGAACCAAGCCCTCCTCTCCATCAACCTTGGCAGTTTCATCCATACACTCACCTCTCAAGACAAGATGAGTCATCTTTTTGTAGAGTACTTTGAAACCAAGTTTGACCCTAAGATCAAGTCACGTGAGAGTAAGATCAAAAAACTAGAAACACATATAGAAACAGAGATCAAACAGGTTCCTAACATTACCGATGACAAGATCTTAAAACTGACCTATGCTTTGCTGCAGTCTATGACCCGTACCAACTACTATTTTGACCTCGAAAGTATCGCATTTAAAGTTGATACAGCCTCTTTTTCACAACACCTCAAAGGGATGCAACCCCACATCGAGACCTATGTCTCTCATAAAGACTTTTCAGGAGTACACCTTCGTATGTCAACTATCTCACGTGGTGGTCTGAGATGGAGTGAGCGTCATGACGACTTTAGAACAGAGATCAAATCCCTTATGATTACTCAAGAGGGTAAAAATGCCATTATTATCCCTGATGGTGCTAAAGGTGGATTTGTCATCCACCGTGCACGCCAAGAGATCTCTAAAGAGTTTTTTAAAGAGACCTACTCTAAATTCATCAACAATCTTTTAGACCTGGTAGATAACCGTGTTGACGGTGAGATCATAAGAGATGAACGTATCGTTGCTTATGATGGTGATGATGCTTATTTTGTAGTTGCCGCAGACAAAGGTACCGCAGCAATGAGTGATGTCGCCAATGCTATCGCTATAGAGCGTAACTTCTGGTTAGGTGATGCTTTTGCAAGTGGTGGTTCCAATGGATTTGGACATAAAGAGCTTGGTATTACGGCAAAAGGTGCTCTCAAGTCTAGCGAACGTTTCTTTTTAGAAAAAGGCATTAACTTTAGAGAAGAGAGTGTGACTGTCATTGGTATCGGTTCAATGAACGGTGATGTCTTTGGTAATGGCCTCATAGAGTCTGAACACTTTAAACTACTCGGTGCCATCTCTCATAAAGAGATCTTTATAGACCCTACACCAGATGTAGCCACTGCATTTAAAGAGAGGACCCGCCTTTTTACCGCTAAAAATGGCTCATGGAGTGCTTATAATACAGAACTCATTTCTGAAGGTGGTGGCGTCTTTTTACGTAGCGACAAGTCTATAGAACTCTCACCTCAAATCCAAAAAATCTTAGAGACAAAAAAATCACAGATGAGTGGTGAAGCCTTAGCCAAAGCCCTTCTTTGTATGCCAGTAGACCTTCTCTTCAATGGTGGTGTTGGTACCTATGTTAAACACTCCGAAGAGAGTAACCTTGACCTCGGTGACAAGCAAAACGAGGCGGTTCGTGTTGATGCTGCAGAGCTACGTTGTGACATCGTTTGTGAAGGGGGTAACCTTGGTTTTACACAAAAAGCGCGTATAGAGTTTGCAGTTAACGGTGGTAAAATCAATATAGATGGTATAGACAATGCTGCTGGAGTAGACACTTCAGACCACGAAGTCAACTTGAAAATTTTACTCAACACCATTAAAGACAAAGGTCTTATCACTGAAGAAGAACGTGACACAACACTGCAGTCACTGACACAACAAGTGGTCAACATGGTGCTGTGGAGCAACTACCGTCAAGCTCTTGCCCTTTCCCGTGACGAGACATTAAGTGCACATTATATCGAAGATTTTAATACCAGTATTGATATTTTAAGTGAAAATGTTCAGGCTTTCAACCGACGCGATTTCTTCATACCTAAAGCAGAGAACATGAAGAGTATCTTAACACCAAAAGGTGCCATAGTGCGTCCGGTACTCTCTTCACTACTCTCCTACTCCAAGATCTTTGTCAAACAAGTACTCCTTGAAAGTACACTCATCGACGAGGTCTACAGTCTTGACTTTTTATTTAAGTACTTCCCAAAATCATTTGTCAGCGTGTATGAGCATGAGATCAAGTCCCACCCACTCAAACGTGAGATCATCGCAACAGTTATGGCAGACACTATCATCAACCTTCAAGGTACCAGTTTTGTACATGATTACGCCCGTTTAGGCAATGAGAAGTTTTTAACCAAGATCAAATCTTATCTTATCTCTAACACCTTTTTTGGTGCCAATGACATCCGTTACGAGATCTTCAGACAAGACTATAAAATGCCTCTACAGACACAGTATGAGCTCTTGAGCAATATAGAAAAAGCATTGACTTTCTCTACCAAGTGGATGCTCAACAACCTCAACTCCGAGCAGATTGACTCAGCTCATATTTTGGACTACAAAGACCGTCTGTCTGCCCTTTTAAATAGTGCTGCTGATAGAGGTGTAGAAGATATAATCCTTCTTGAAGACAACCCTCATTTCAACCGATTTTTTGTCACCTTGGATTACCAACGCTTTGCTGTTGCCGCGGTTATCATTAAAGAACATGCTGATAACAGTTTTGAAAATGTCGCCAAACTTTTCTACCTTATCTTTAACGAGATGCAGGTTATGGAACTTATTAAGATCATTGATGAACTTAAGATCAATGAAGAGTTAGACAGAACACTTAAGACACAGATGCTTCACTACATAGAGTACATTGTTGTTAACATCACTAAAAAAATCTTAAACTTCCAACGCGTAGAAGAGGAACCACAAGATGCCTTTACCCACTACTTAGAGAGTGCAAACATAGACATCACACTGATTCAAAAGCAGATAGATGCACTTCTTGAGATGGAACACAGAGAGATCAAAGAGGTCTCTTTAACTATTAATCAACTCGTCTTAATGGCGATCTAATCCACTTTTAAAATGTGGTTGGCAATGGCATAGCCATGGTTTAGACCAAGGGCTATGGAGCCACCACTCTCTTGTGTAATGTCGCCTGCGACATAGAGACCCTCCACATTACTCATATAGTTCTCATCATGAACTGGTTTTCCATCTTCTATCTCTATCCCTGAACTGCCTAAAAAGGCGCTCGGTGTTGTCCCGCCGATAGCATAGATCACACGGTCATAAGTCTCAGCTT
>JALSUN010000011.1 GCA_027061425.1 Helicobacteraceae bacterium | reverse complement strand
CTAAAAAGTATCGTCTCTCAATGTACTGTGGTGTCTGCAGGTCTAGTTTATAAAACTCTTCTAATAATATTTCCATTCCTTATTCCTTATTGATGTCGTCATTCCTGCGAAGGCAGGAATCCACGAGTTTTTTTACTCTTTAAATTTATTATGCTGTTCTTGATTCTTCTCTTTTTTATATTCTTGACAATTATTATAACTCTTGCTTCCCTTTCTCTTTTTTTCTCGGAAAAAAGAGAAACAGAAAAACCGACTCTAGCGGGCTTCAGGGTCGGTAGCTACCGACTACCCTCTCTGCACTCTCTTTTTAGCTAAAAATGCCGTAACCGTTCAGCACCCAACCACACAGGGGATATAAGGCTTGCCAGCTAAAACGTTACTCAATTCTTCAAGAACAGGACGATTGTTCTTTTTTAAAGTAGAGATATAACCTCTTATTCTCGTAAATATCTCACCACCTTTAAAACTGGCGAAGGTTCCTGATATTTTCTCTTTGACCTTGATCATCCTCAAGTCACGTTCTGCAAGATTATTGGTAAAGGGTACATTGAAGTTGATACTAAAACGTAAGATCTCTTCTTTGTATTTTACAAACCTATCTAGCAGGTTTTTACCTTTGGCTTGTGCTGATCTTCCTCTCGTTTTTTTTGCTGTTTTTTCAGGTGGTGGGTAATAGTGCATCGCGCCCTTACAAATAGCGTCATAATAGTGTATAAATTGTTCTATTTTACCTTTTGAGAGTCTCTCTTCACCTCTGCTTTTTACGTTATGAACCTCTTCATTCATTTTACTCAGCAAGGTATGCATATGATCAGACCATAAGACCTTTTCACTCTCTGTAATAAAGTTTAGTTCTCTTAGATGGTGTGCATTACAAAAGCTATGACTGCAACTGTACTTATTGTAAGGCTTCCAGTGATCATGTACGGCAACACCTTGATACTCTGGCAATATCTCCATATCATCCATAGCGACAGTTCCTCTTTTAGTATGCAACATATAGTAAGTCATTACTGAAGATGACGCTGTATGTATCCAATGCAGCTTTCCTTGGACATTGATACCTGTCTCATCACAGTGAAGCACCTTCTCTTTAATCATCAATGCTTTAATACTGCTCTCATAGGACTCTAGCTTATCATGGTAGTTGTTCAAGGTGTTGTATA
>JALSUN010000010.1 GCA_027061425.1 Helicobacteraceae bacterium | reverse complement strand
GCTTTGATCTTGGGATCGATCAGCTTGGATCGAGTGTCTGATTCGCTGTAAGCCATGCCGCTCCAAAAGTCTATATTTTTGTTCTATTATAGCCTGTGTTCATTAATTGAAGTAATTGGGCACCTCTTTTAATATCTTCTGATAAATCTTTTCAAAATCACTCGAATAGACTCTGGTCTCACCGATAGAGGTGATGAAGTTGGTGTCACCGCGCCATCTTGGTACCAAATGCATATGAATGTGTTCAGCGATCCCTGCACCTGCTGCACCACCAAGGTTCATGCCTATGTTAACACCTTGCGCACCAAAGGCCTCTTTAAGCAGCCTAACCCCTTTTTGTGCCAGATCACTCATATGTAACCATACTTCACTCTCTAGATCTTCTAAACTGTCTGTATGCAGATGGGGAATGATCATGAAATGACCTGGTGTATAAGGGTAACGGTTCATCACAACAAAACAGTGTTTGTCCCGATATAACACATGAAGTGACGTATCTTCTTGTTCATGAGTACTGATATGACAGAAAACACAACCTTCTATTTTTTCGTTACTTACATAATCACTACGCCATGGGGCGTAAAGTATCTCTCTTTCACTGTGCATATACTTCCTTTAATAAGTTATTTTTGCTATACTGTAGTATAAAAAGTTTATACTATGAAATTATTATTAATTATTATTTTTTTACATGTTTCTATACTAGCTGAAGAGACTCTCACCTATACTAATGAGATCTCTTTACTTCTTGGAAATTCTGAAAATGGCTACAGCCAGAACATCGACAGAAGTGCCGCTTATCAACTACAGTTTCAATACAATGATTTAGACTTTCCTATTAAACCGGAATTCTCATTTGTATATTCTAACAACATTCCTCTTTATGATTACACTACACGGAGTAAAACCCGCTATATTAACTTCAATGCACATGGTGTTTATGATATACCTTACACTCCAATGCTTACCCCTTATGTAAAAGCGGGTTTAGGTTACATTGATTATGAGAAGATACCTCAGTCACCTCCGGGTGTTGCTGTTTTGTCAACTGGCGCCGGAATAAAACTACACTTCTCTAAGCGCTATGCCTTAAAATTTGAAGTAGCCCTTGCTAAAAGTGTTGAGCACTTGAACATTACCGCCTTTGGTGGATTAAACTTCTCTTTTGGACGCAAATATGAAGTACCACCAAAACCTCAACAACCTCAAGAATGTGCACCATGTAAAGAAAAAACAGTATATATCACTAAAGTAGAGCCTCCAAGGTTTACTCCAAAAAGTATCTACTTTGTTTTTGGAAAAGCAGCCTTGACACCAGAGTCTAAAAACTCCATTCAAGCACTCAGTCAGGAGCTAAATAATCCTACCAACCGTAATAAGAACATCTTGATCATAGGTTATACAGATAGCAAAGGTACAAGAGGTTTTAATGCTACATTATCACTTAAACGGGCACAAGCAGTAAAAAGTGCCTTAATAAAGAACAATGTCAAGCCACAACGTATTGAGATAGATGGTTTTGGAGAGCTTTATCCTATAGCTGATAACAGTACAGAAGAGGGAAGAGAACGTAACAGACGCGTTGTTATCATCCTTGATAAGTAAGAGGACAACTCCTGATAAAGCGCTAACAAACATAAATATTTAAGCCTGTATTTCAAAAGTGAAGGTATAATTTATCTATTCACTACAATTAAAAAAAAGTTTCCTAATATGCGTAAAACCTTTCTTCTTTTTGCTACATTTACCAGTTTATTTGCTGAACAGAAGTATCTTTATGAAGCCTCTCCTATTATAGGGTTTTTAGAAAATGGTAAAGAGACTGGAATTAATCGCAGTCAAGGCATGGGTATAGAGCTGCAGTACAATGATTTGGACTTTTTTATCAAGCCAGAATTAACCTACATCTACACGCCAAATGCAGGTTTGTATAACAATCCAGGAGAAAGTGTAGATATCAACATCATCACCCTTAATGGGGTTTATGACCTTGAGTACACTGCACTGCTGACACCTTTTTTGAAGGCTGGAATGGGGTACCTTTCTGTTACAGATCGTCCCGGTATAGAGTCTGATGCTTATTTTATAAATTCGGGTGCAGGACTTAAACTTCATGTTATGGAGCAGCTCTCTGTAAAGTTTGAGACACTGCTTGGTGTGCAAAACTTTTCAAAAAGTAAACTACTTGTCTTTGTAGGTCTAGACTACGCCTTTGGTCAAGAGGACAACACCCCTGCTCTTGTCTCTAAGCCTGAACCTGTTGTCGTTGAAGTCAACACTACCAAAGAGTCTACGGTCTTTGTCCCACCACCACCTGTTTACCTCTCAAAAGCAGACTACAACCTCACCAATGAAGAGCGTAATAAACAAGAAGTTGTGATTAGAGACCCTCAAAACAAGATCACTTCACTCACCATATTTGTACCCTACCTCTTTAGAGAGTACCAGTTAGACAGTGCATCTAAAGATATCTTGAAGAAGTATGCTCAAGAGTTGGCAAAAACAGATGCTCATGTACGCATCATAGGGCATACGGGTGCGAAAGGACGTCGTGCCTTTAACCAAGAACTTTCACTGAAACGGGCACAAGAGGTCAAATCTCTTTTTATAAACAGTGGGGTCAAAGAGAGTAGTATAGAAGTCGAAGGCAGAGGTGAGAGTGTCCTTCTTTCTGAAGGAAAAGACCCGGTTTCTCAACAACTTAACAAACGTATAGAGATTATGGTGACTTATCCTGAAGATGCGACATCTACCCAGTTAAAGTCTCCAAAAAAGCCTTAAATAAAAGCAAACACCAAGTCTGGAAAAAGTATGACCAGGCCTAACGCCATGACTTGTAAAAGGATAAAAGGGATAATCCCTTTATAGATCTGCATGGTTGTGATGCTCTTTTGCGCCGCCCCTTTCAAGAAGAAGAGTGCCAGACCAAATGGCGGAGTCAAGAACGAGGCCTGAAGGTTCATAGCGATTAAAACAGCGAACCAAATAGGATCGATCCCAAAGGCATTCATCACCGGCACCAAAATCGGTACGATGATAAAAGAGATCTCTATAAAATCTATAAAAAAGCCCAAGATAAAAATGGCCAGCATCGAGACACCGATGAAGACCCATACATTACCGATATCTTCACTAAAAAACTCCAAGACCATATCGGTACCGCCCAGCTCATTAAAGACCAGACTAAAAGCTGTTGCACCGATCAGGATCATAAAGATCATACCGCTGAGCTTAAGGGTCTCTAACATTGCATAACGCACCATAGAAAAATTAAGAGTACGGTTCGTAGCGCTTAAAAGAAGCGCCCCAACCACTCCAAATGCAGCCGACTCAGTAGGTGAAGCAATACCTGCAAAGATAGAGCCTAAAACTGCCACCATAAGAAGCAGTGGCGGGACAACAGCACGCAGGAGTTCTCCGATACCTATGGGTGCTATATCTTCTGTGGAAGGTGCCATCTCAGGTTTTAGGTAGGTGATAACAATAATATAGGCGATGTACAGGCCAACAAGAAGAAGACCTGGTAGTACCGCACCCATAAAGAGCTCACCTACGCTCACACTCATCACATCACCTAAGATGATCAGGATGATAGAGGGTGGGATGATTTGTCCAAGAGTACCACTCGCTGCAACTGTTCCTGCAGCGAGGCCTTTGTCGTATTTTGCTTTTAACATCAGTGGTAAAGCAATAACACTCAGCATTACAACTGACGCGCTCACAATTCCCGTAGAAGCCGCCAAGAGTGCCCCTACTAAAACAACACTAATGGCCAAGCCCCCTCTTACCCCTCGTAAGGCGCGGCTCATAGAGACCAGTAACTTCTCCGCCATCTCTGACTTTTCCATGACCAGACCCATGGCAATAAAGAGAGGGACGGCCATCAAGGTTGAATTACTCATGATGCCAAAGATTCTAAAAGGTAATAGGTTAAAAACATCGAGACCCAGTTCAGGGATAAACAGAGCAAACATCAGTGCCACGCCACCAAAAACAAAGGCGACAGGGACACCTACCAAAAGAAGTGCTAAAGCACTCAAGAACATACCTATAGCGATCATTTTAGCTCCTTAAGTGCGATAACTTCTTTATAGATATCGCTGAGTGACTGCAGGATAAGCAGTACAAAGGCCAGAGGCATTAAAGCTTTTACTAAGTACCGATAAGAGAGACCTCCTGGTGCTGCTGATGCTTCCATCTGCTCAAAACTGAGCAAGACGAAGTCCAAACTTACATAGATAATCAGTATGGAAAATGGAAGTATAAAAAAGAGTATGCCTAGGATGTTAACAATATGGCGGGTCTTGTCACTGTAGTTGTCGTAAAATATATCAACACGGACATGTGAAGCACGTTGCAAGGTATAGGCGATGCCCAACATAATAACCACATCAAAAAGGTGCCACTCCAGCTCTTGCAG
>JALSUN010000009.1 GCA_027061425.1 Helicobacteraceae bacterium | reverse complement strand
GAGTGATCAGCGTTTTAACAGTAACTTTTATTTTCCTATCTGTACCATCTTGCGGCGTAGATAAGCGATCTTGGACTGTAAAGGAAGGTCTTTTGGACAGACGTCTTCACAGCCTAAAAGGGTCATACACCCAAAGACACCATCTTCATTACCAACGAGTTCATAATAGTCCTCGTCATCTCTATCATCTCGAGGATCGAGTTGATAGCGCGCTATCTTGTTAAGACCAACAGCACCGACAAAGTCATCGTTCATCTGCATCGTACCACAGCCTGCAACACAACAGCCACACTCTATACAGCGATCAACCTCATAGATCTCATCAGCGAGTTCAGGCTCCATACGGTCTTCCAAACGATCATAATCTTTTTTCTCTTCGGTATGGATCCATGTCTCTAAACGTTCATTAAGACCACGCATCCAATTACCGGTATAAATGGAAAGATCACCGATTAGCTCAAAGGTCGGAAGTGGTGCTAAGGTGATCTCTGTATCTAACTTGGCTGTTAAAGTACTACATGCCAGTGTCGGGCGACCATTAACCAACATGGAACAACTGCCACAGATCCCTGCCCTGCAGACAAAGTCAAACTTCAAAGAGTTGTCCAGATGTTTTCGTATATCATTTAAAACGATATAAAGTGTCATACCCGGTGCTTCTGTTATCTCAAATGTCTCCATATGGGGACGGTCTTCACTGTCATGTGGATCATAACGTAATATGTTTATCTTTAATTTTCTTGCTTCACTCATCCTTCAAACCTCTCTGACAAACGCTCGTTGCGTCCTTGATATTTTCTTGGTAACTTGTCTCTAAAAGGCATCAACGCCTTCTGTATCTCAAAACGGTCTTTGCCTTCGGCTTCCATCTTTGCACGTAGCGCATCCACCTCTTTTTGACGAACTTCACTCTCAGCATGCACAATGTTTAAGTTTTTACCATAACCTCTAAAACCAGGAGGCAGTTCCATGGTCCCTACATTGATGGGCTCATAACTCACATCGGGCAGGGTCTGACTCTCATCACGCCAAGTGGTGATGGTACGGTTGAGCCACTGCTTATCGTTACGCTCAGGATAATCCTCTCTCGAGTGTGCCCCACGACTCTCTGTACGCAGAAGTGCACCATAAGCCACCGTCAAGGCAACCTTGATCATCTTCTGCGTTCTGTAGGCATTTACAAGTGCAGGGTTGGCAGCTAAAGACTTAGATCGATGGACTGTGATGTTACGACTTCTTATTAAGAGTTTTTGTAGTTCATCAACAGCCTTTTGTAAGTCATGACCATTTCTAAAGATCCCCACATCGTCCATCATGATCTTTTCCATCTCTTCACGAAGTTCAAAAGAGTCTTCGCCACCATCATGGCTTAAAAGATGCACCAACTTGTCTCGCTCCTGAGCTAAAAAGCACTCTATGGTCTTGGTCGAGATGTTAATGGCACTGGCCTCTGTCTCACAAAAGTCTGCAATGTACTCAGCGACCATCATACCGGCAACAACCGTCTCACTCACCGAGTTTCCACCCAGACGGTTAAAACCATGAAGATCCCAGCATGCCGCTTCTCCACAAGAGTAGAGACCTGCTAATGTTTGAGACTCTCCTGTATACTTCGTACGGATTCCTCCCATAGAGTAGTGCTGTGTCGGACGTACCGGGATCCACTCTTCTGCAGGGTCTATCCCTAAGAAGTTTTCACAGATGTCCTTGACCTCACGCAGGTTCTTCTCTATGTGCTCACGTCCTAAAATGGTGATGTCAAGCCAAAGATGGTCTCCATAACGTGACTTCACCCCCTTACCTTTACGTATATGCTCTGTCATACGACGGGAGACCACATCACGAGATGCCAACTCTTTTTTGTCCGGTTCATAGTCTGGCATAAAACGGTAACCGTCTTTGTCCAGCAACAGTCCACCATCACCACGACACCCTTCTGTTGTTAAAATACCCACCGGAACAATAGCGGTCGGATGAAACTGTATGGCTTCCATGTTTCCAAGGGTCGCGATCCCTGTTTCCAGTGCTATCGCCTGCCCTATGCCCTGACAGATGGTTGCATTGGTCGTCACACTGTAAAGACGTCCATAACCCCCTGTTGCTATGGTTGTTGCTTTCGCAATATAAGCAGTTAACTCTCCCGTCATCAAGTTACGAGAGACCGCACCATAACAACGACCATGTTCATGGATCAACGCAAGTGCTTCTCTTCGCTCTCTAATCTCTATCTTGTCTTCATGGGCCTTGTTGTCCATGGCATAAAGCATACTATGTCCTGTACCATCAGAGGTGTAACATGTACGCCACTTCTTGGTACCTCCAAAATCACGAGCAGTAATGAGACCGTGCGCTTCATCTTTCTCAGTTATCGTGACATGCTTGGCATTAATGATGGCATTTCTATCACCTTTTTGCACCCGACTCCAAGGTACACCCCATGCGGCCAACTCTCTAATGGCTTTAGGTGCGGTGTTGACAAACATACGCACGACTTCCTGGTCTGCACCCCAGTCACTTCCCTTAACGGTGTCTTCAAAATGGACATCTTCGTTATCACCCTCACCCATAGTAGAGTTGGCTAAAGAGGCCTGCATCCCCCCTTGTGCTGCAGCGGAATGTGAACGTTTAGGCGGTACAAGAGTTAAGATAATGGTCTCTAAGCCTCTCTCTTTCACCCCAGTAGCCACACGAAGTCCCGCAAGTCCCCCACCTATCACTAAAACATCTGTATATACAATTTTCATTTTTGTACCTTTTGTGGAAGTTCAGACACTGGATGATAACGTGCACCATCGTCAAAATCATGTTCATACCCTATACTCATATAACGCCATAAAGAGGCCACGCCAACCACCAGATAGAGGGTCACAATAAAATACATGATCGTTCGTATAAGTGCACGACGCTGTTTCATAAACTTCTGTTGATCTGCCTCAAAAAGTCCCCATTTCAAAATGAGTCGGTACACCCCTACTCCAGCATGAATGACAACAGCAAAAAGGAGTAACAGGTACATCGGCCACATCATGTCAACGGCTATACGTTCGGAAGAGGCATATGGCCCTATGTTTTCAGGTTGAGAGATCATGATATAGAGGTGTATTGAGGCTAGAAAGAACATAGCAAAACCCGTTACTACCTGAATAATCCATAAAGAGGTATCATGATGGTTCATGCGTAATGTATGTTCACGTATCATTTTATACTGTCGGTAGGTCGATGGAAACTTACGCATTGCAAGAATAGCATGAACAATAATAATAAGTAGCACCGTAGTCGCTAAAGCGGTAATAATCATAGGGTGTTTAGACCCTAAGAAGTAGTAACCCTCAAAAAACTGCGTCATGTTGTACATCGCATTGTTGGAAATGAGGATAGAGGACTCAAAAAGAATATGCCCCGATATAAAAAGAGCCAAGATAATTCCCGTCGCACTTTGAAGAAAATCTAAACGGGCAGGTGTTTTGTCGATGTGATCGCGTTTTTTCATAAAAGGAAAACCTTGTTAGAGATATAAGTTATATATCTTTATATTAACATGATATGGTTGTTTAAGAAATAATTTTAAGTCTAAATTGATACTATTATTTAAATTTACTTTCAAAACTTTCTATTTCCAATTTTTCACCTACGTGTACTGTACACTCACGTCCACCTATAAGTAGACCTAACTCATAATAGATCTGTTCTTGCATCTCACTTAAAGCACTCCTATCTGGGTGCATAATTATTTTGGGCGCAACAAACAGACCTTTGGTCACACCCGATTTTTTAAGAAGTCCTCGTAACACCTTTTCTGCCAAATCAAAATCTTCCTGAAAAGAGTCAAAAGAGTCAAAAGGGGCATAAACAACAGAGGGATCTTCTGTTGTTAACTGCATAACACCTCTACCTACTGCAGTGATCTTGGGAGGATTTTTCTGTTTGTTCAGCGCGATAAGTGCAAGATCACTGTAAACCAGACCGTTAAGTGATGTATAGAACTCTATGCTCTCTTTTTTAAAACGTATATAGATAACACTGTTTTGTCTGTTAGCAAACTTTTTTATAAAAGAGAACATCCTTAACCTTGAAACTTGTAGTTACAGTACTGCTGACAGGCATCTTCACTCTCAAAGGGCACAAAACCACCCTTACCACTCCATATAAAAGGCTGACACATTTTTGTTCCCATATCAAAATAGTATCGACGCAGTTTTTTCTCACCGCTGCCCTTTTTAGGTGCAAGTTCACAGAGAGACTTCAAGGGACGCTCAACCTTTACCGCTTTTTTCTCTTTAAGTTGGTACTTGTTCTCTTTTTTGACAACAATACCACTATCCATATAGATTTTGTCATCTTTTTCATAGCTATAACCCAAGAGTACCCGATTGTTGTCACATCTAAAAGTGACCTGCTTTTTATGAAATTTCAGGCTATTAGGTGCTGTGGCAATACACTCGCCGTAATGCACTGTC
>JALSUN010000008.1 GCA_027061425.1 Helicobacteraceae bacterium | reverse complement strand
AAATAGACGGGTCAGGTGATTACCAATTACCTAAAGCTTCACCTGCTATACTAAAGCCATTATAAATCAAAGGTGTGTAATGGCAAGAGTGCTTAGAATATTTTAAGCGTCTTTTGTTTAGTGTTGACAGATCAAAATAGACAAGGTGATTACCAATTTGAATCACAATGAGTATAGCATTTGGTATATTGGTTGTGCTTGTTGGAAGTATTATAAAAAAACATGATAGTTCCAATACTGATACTATATTTTGGATTGGTGTCGTTTTTTCATTTATTATATTGATTTTTATAACTATGATCGTTGTTAAAATATCACAAAAAAACAAAAGAGATAAAGGACTTGTAATGGATGCACCAACAATAGCAATATTATTAATAGCAATCGCAACGACCGCTGTATTGTTCTATAGTGTAAATAAACTTTCAAAGGTTTAATAAATATGAGCCTTTGTATAATGATACCAGTGATCTTGTCACTTGCAATAGGTTTTGGACTTCTTGCTTTTATGATCTATCAGATAAATACATTTAAATATGAATGAAAATCTGAGGGGTCAGATTACCAATATTTAGTGAGATGCGACAACGTCTTTCGCAATATATATCAATGTCGCTACAAAAGCAAGTGCAACAATAAAGATTAGTACTTCCATTACAACTCCTCCAAAGATTTTATATCTTTAATTATTTTTTTATTTATAACAACTACTACAATTAAAATTACTATAATAATCACTAAAGATAAATATACAAGAAATTCTTCTGCATTTTTATAGTTGTTGACCACCCATCCTATTAAACTAATATTTGTAACCAATAAAAATATCAATAAAACTTTTAAGTAGTTGATAAACTCTTTTACTCTATCTATTTTAGGCATACCAAATTATATCACAAATAAAAGTCTCATGATGCAAAGCTAGAAAATGGGTCAGGTGATTACCAATTACCTAAAGCTTCACCTGCTATACTAAAGCCATTATAAATCAAAGGTGTGTAATGGCAAGACGACCCCGTATAGACTTTGCAGGTTACCATCACATTATCAACAGAGGGGTTGTGTTCGAGTCTAAACAGGACAAAGAGGGTTTTTAAAGATCCGTTGACAAATAAGTATCTAAAAGGATACAATACTACTATGTATTTAATAAAACAGACGGAATTATTTACAAAATGGCTTATCAAGCTAAAAGACATACAGGGTAAAGTGGCTATATTAAGAAGGATTGATCGAGTAAAAGAGGGGAACTTTGGTGATCACAAATCTGTTGGTAATGAAGTTAGTGAACTGAGAATTACAGTAGGTGCAGGATATAGAGTTTATTATACAAAAATTGGAGATGATATTGTTATACTGCTCGTTGGCGGAGACAAATCATCCCAAAATAAAGACATAGAAAAAGCCAAAAAAATATGCAAGGAGCTAAACTATGAATAACTTAACAACATTTGATGCAGCACAATACCTAGACTCAAAAGAGATGATAGCAGAGTACCTCTCTCAAATCCTAGCTGATGGAGACGTTAATGAGCTTCTTATAGCTATGGGTAATATAGCCAAAGCTAAAGGAATGAGTCAAATAGCTAAAGATACAGGTTTAGGTAGAGAGAGTCTTTATAAAACATTTAGTGCCGATGCTAAACCACGGTTTGAGACTATTATGAAAGTTTTAGATAGCTTTGGTGTTAAACTACAAGCTAGTGCCTAGACCTCAAAGAGTAGATGGGTCAGTAGATGGGTCAGGTGATTACTAATTACCTAAAGCTTCACCTGCTATACTGAAGCTACTATAAATCAAAGGTGTGTAATGGCAAGACGACCCCGTATAGACTTTGCAGGTTACCATCACATTATCAACCGAGGTGTTAATAGAGGTGTCGTGTTTGAGTCCAAACAGGACAAAGAGAGCTTTTTAAAGATCCTCTGTAAAAGCCTAAAGAAACATGACGCCATACTCCACTCGTTTTGTCTTATGGACAACCATTACCATCTGCTCATAGAGACCACCTCTGAAAACCTCTCTTTGCTTATGCGCCAGATCAATGCCAACTATGCTATCTATTTTAATAAAAAGTATCAACGTAGCGGTCATCTATGGCAGGGACGTTACAAGTCTTGGTATATCACTAATGAAGCTTATCTTTACGAGTTACTTCGATATATAGAACATAACCCACTTCGCGCCAACATGATAACGCGACTTGGTACCTACCCCTTCTCAAGTTATAGACAGTTTGTTCAGCTTCAAGAGTGTATCCCTTGTCTTAAACACTCGCTTCTCTTTCAATGGTTCCAGACAACACAAGAGATCGTAGACTTTTTTGACATGGGAGAAGGTGAACGACTGGAGAAGATCGAGAGAGTCCTCGAACCAATTGACAATGAAGCATTAGAAGCCCTTTATGTACCAAAAGATAAGAAACAGCCTTTAGCACTTTATTTTACAAACGTTAATAAACTCTCTGAACGAAATGAACAGATAAAAGCGGCACACAAAGATGGATGGTCTCAACATAAAATAGCCAAACAAGTAGGACTCTCGCAAGGTATGGTGAACAGGATCGTCAATGGTAATTAATAATCACCTGACCCTATATAAGCGTGGTATGTACAGTCATGTACTGAATTTACCAAGTAGTTCAAGTACAAAAGTTTTACATGCGAAGCTTGTCTCACTTGCAGCATGTGGGTTTTATGAAGAAGCACAGCAAGAGCTGACAAAGGTCAGAACATCTTGGCTTTTTAAGCGTAAAGTATATTACTTAGCTAAAGACCTTGCACCTTATGCACCTCTTCTTTCAGTACAGTTACTAGAGAAAAAAAAGTCTAAAAGTCTACTCTTAGCCGCTTTATATCAAAGTCTAGGTCAAACAGAAAAAAGTGTTGAACTGCTTAATACTCAAAAAAAGTTTTTAAAAGACCCTGAGCTCTTGTTATATAAAAGCAATGTAGAAAAAAATAAAGCAGATCTAAAACTAAAGATGTTAAACGCATATTTAGATGGATTTGGACTAACCCCTTTGACTTTACAAAACAAAACGCAAATGCCTAGTGTACTAAACATAGAAGGTAAGGTTGACCAATCTCAGGATGGACCGCTTGTCTCCATTCTTATGACAGCATATAACTCCAGTACTTATATTAAAGCTTCAGTAATGTCGTTGTTAAATCAGACCTACAAAAATATTGAACTCATTATCGTAGATGATGCTAGTAGTGATAATACACCTGATATTATGAATACTTTAAAACAAAAAGACAGTCGGATTAAGACTATATATCTGGAAGAAAATGTTGGGACCTATGTTGCTAAAACTGTTGCGTTGAAACATAGTACAGGAGTGTTCGTCGTCTGCCATGACTCCGATGATTTTGCACATCCATTAAAAATAGAGTTACAAATGAAACCGTTAATAGAAGATGAGACAGTAGTCTTTACAACGTCTAACTGGATCCGTATAGAAAATGATGGAACTTACTATGCTAGAGCAGTATATCCCCTTTTACGGCTGAACCCTTCATCCCCTCTGTTTAGAAAAAAACTTGTTTTAGAGAGAACAGGAGCATGGGACTTAGTACGAACCGGGGCCGATAGTGAGTTTTTAGCCAGACTCAAACAGGTGTTTGGCTTAAAAGCTATGCGAAGTGTCAAAAAACCTCTGACATTAGGAGCCCATCGAGAAGAGTCTCTGATGAACGCTTCTTCTACCGGTTACTGTGCGAAAGGGATGTCTCCAGTACGTTTAGCCTACTGGGAAGCTTGGAATAGTTGGCATATACAGATGCAGGAGGAGGGAAAGATACCATTTATGTCTAATGATCTGCAGAGAAGATTTCCGGCACCTTCTGAAATAGTGGTACAAAAAAATGATATTGTCACTAAGTTATTGGATGCATCAATCAGGGAAATAGATGGTAATCAGTAATCACCTGACCCTAAGTAAGTCACTTATAAAAAGCACTAAACACTTTTTGAAGTTGGAACATTACTCATTGCTTAAAAAGCTTTTCTCTGTTACCGGTACTTTTTATGGTTGGGGTCGAAAAAAGTCTGGTTTACGGGCTGTAGCCCTGGCTGAGCGTCATAAGAGCTCTTTTATTTTGCTAGAAGACGGTTTCATACGCTCAGCCGGGTTGGGTATTGATGGATCTCCCTCTTTTTCCATAGTAGAAGACGACATAGGCATCTACTATGATGCTACTAGACCCTCACGACTTGAAAACATTTTAAACGCTTATGATTTTGTCTCAGATATGCAGCTTATGCAAGATGCTAAGAGGGCTATGGAGTTTATGGTCGAGCACAACATCTCTAAGTACAACAACTCTCAAGATGTTCCCCAGGACTATTTTCAAAATGACACAGGAAAAAAAGTACTTGTTGTTGCGCAAACAGCGGGTGATGCCTCTTTGAAGTATGGTATGTTGGATGCCTACACAACAGATGACATGATAGATGCTGCCATCAGTGAAAACCCGGAAGCAAAAGTTTACATCAAGATACACCCTGATGTACTCAGTGGCAAAAAAAAGTCTGACATTGATATAAACGGCTTAAAGAAAAAATGCATCATCATAGAGGAAAACTTTAACCCTCTTTCTCTTTTAAAACATTTTGAGAAGGTCTATACAAAGACATCGGGCATGGGGTTTGAAGCGCTACTGGTCGGATGTGAGTGTGTCTGCTTTGGGATGCCATTTTATGCTGGGTGGGGTATTACAACTGATAAGTCAGTATGTAGTAGGAGACAAAGGAGTTTGAGTGTAGAGGAAGTCTTTGCTGCTGCTTACATCCTTTATACCCGCTATGTTGATCCTAAAAGTAAAAAAGAGATCGATATTTTTGAGACGATGCAGAGTATAACTCAGATGCGAAGTGTGTTATAATTTAAAATATTAAGTTTAACAATTCTAAAGGAGATTTAAATGACTAAAAATGATGTTCTAACTAAATTGTCTGAAAATCGACCTTTTATAGAAAAAGAGTTTGAAGTGGCTAAAATAGGTCTATTTGGTAGTTATGCTAAAGATCAACAGACTGATGAAAGTGACATCGATATATACGTTGAGTTTCATCATAAGACATTTGACAACCTGGCAGGTCTTTGGACTTATTTAGAAAATTTATACCATAAAAAAATCGACCTTTTTCATAAACATAAAAATAATAATAAGATCATCATCACCAATATACAAAAAGATGTCATTTATGGATAAAGTCAATAATGCTGAACTTTTAAAATTTGTACTGGCAAGTATCCAAATGATAAAAGAGCGATTTGAAGGTATTGGTTGTAGTGATGACTTCATGTATAGTAAAGAAGGTATGACGAAGTTAGATGCTATCTCTATGCGTTTGCAGTCAATAGGCGAAGCTTTAAAAAACATCGATAAACGTGACAGAGACTTTTTACTTGAAGTAGCTGAGAGATCTTACTGGAGTAAAATTATAAAAACCAGAGAGATTATTACACATCATTATATAGACATAGATTCTGAAACAATTTTTATGATTTGTGATGAAAAACTTGAGTTTTTGGAAAAGAATATTTCAGATTTAATTATAAAAATAGAAGCATAACAGTTACTTTTACCCACACCTCTATGTTATAATTCACATACTTTTGTGTATCCCAAAAGTCAAAAACACCTTCTAAGGATCTTACTGATGACAAACATTATATTATGCGGTGGCAGTGGTACACGACTTTGGCCTATTAGTCGTACGCTTATGCCCAAGCAATTTGTCAAGCTTTTTGACGAGAAGTCTCTGTTTCAGCTTACTGTAGAGAGAAATGCAGCGGTATGTGATACACAGTTTATAGTTTCTAACACAGAGCAGTACTTTCTGGCACTAGATCAGCTTCAAGAGTTAGGGCGTTCTAATAACAAGTATCTGCTTGAGCCTGTGGGACGTAACACTGCGCCCGCTATCGCCTTGGCCTGTTTTGCACTTGAACATGAAGAGATGGTTTTAGTGACGCCTTCAGACCATCTTATAAAAGATGAAGCAGCTTATAAAAAAGTACTAGAAGAAGCACAAGGGTTGGCTGAAAGCGATGCCTTGGTTACTTTTGGGATCACCCCTACTTTTGCGGAGACTGGGTTTGGTTACATTGAGGCTGAAAAGTTTGATGTTAAAGCCTTTCATGAAAAACCCGATGCCAAAAAAGCGCAGGCCTATGTTGATGCAGGCAACTACTACTGGAACAGTGGTATGTTTATGTTTAAGGCAGGTGTCTTTCTTGAAGCTTTACAGACCCATGCTCCTGAGGTGTATGAGACTTCCCAATCCGCTTATGAGCAGGCAAGCAAAGAGGGCATCATACGAATTTCCCATGAAGATATGGCCAAGATCCCTGAAGACAGCATAGACTATGCGGTGATGGAGAAGGCCTCTAACGTTAAAGTAGTACCGGCAGACATTGACTGGAGTGATGTAGGCAGTTTTGATGCACTTTTTGAAGAGTTGCCTAAAGACGCCAACAACAACACCCTAACGGACAAACACATCTCTATAGACTCTAAGAACAACCTGGTCTATGCTAAAGAGAAGTATGTAGCGACAGTTGATGTAGAAGACCTGATTATCGTAGATACAGGCGATGCCCTTTTGATCAGTAAAAAAGGGAGTTCTCAAAAAGTCAAACAGGTAGTGCAAAAGATTAAAGAGGTCTCTGATCTTCACAACATCCACTTGACAGGGCACAGACCTTGGGGAACGTACACCGTACTTGAAGATACACCGGGTTATAAGATAAAACGTATAGAAGTAAATCCAGGTAAAAGACTTAGTCTTCAAAAGCACTATCATCGTAATGAGCACTGGATCGTAGTGAGTGGAACAGCGACAGTGACTGTAGGGGAGAAGACAACACTGATACGTCCTAACGAATCTACTTACATTAAGATGGGTGAAGTCCACCGCCTGGCTAATGATGGTAAGATCCCTGTAGTACTCATTGAGGCTCAAGTCGGTGAGTATACAGGTGAAGATGACATTGTTCGCCTTGAAGATGACCACCAAAGAGTTTAATATTAAGACCTTTTTCTTCGGCTTTTCTCCTTGGAAACACCCTTTTTTACCCCCTTTTTTAGATGAAGTCAAACACTGTATCTTCATCAACCCCTTTTTTTCAAAAAACCATCTCTCTAAAGCCCTTAAAAAAGGGCTTGACCAAGAGAGTAATATCTACATTTGGGGGAAGAAGTCTTTTGATGATGTTGAGACCTATGCAAGTACACATAGCATCCCTATCAATAGAATAGAAGATGGGTTTATACGCTCGGTTGGTTTGGGTTCAGACCTGACACAGCCCTACTCTTTAGTAGTAGACACTCGGGGGATCTATTTTGATCCAACGGTTGAAAGTGACTTGGAATATATTTTAAGTACCCATGACTTTACAGATGAAGAGCTTGAACGGGCAAAAGAACTGCGTCATTATCTCATAGAAAAAAAGCTCTCCAAGTATAATAATTATGAAGATGTCACCCTGAACTTGCCTCAGAACAGAGAGATCGTTATGGTTGTTGGACAGGTGGAAGATGATGCTTCTATACGTTTTGGGGCTTCTGGGATGCGAAACATTGAACTGTTAGAACAGGCCCGATGCAATGCGCCCGATGCCTTTATCATTTTTAAGCCACATCCCGATGTTCTTGCTGGAAACAGAGTTGGCCATGTCTCTGAAGATGACGCTTTGGTCTTTTGCGACCTTGTGGTGACCCAAGTGAGTTTGGACAGTGTCCTCACTCATTGTGACAGTGTCCATACTATGACCTCTTTGGTCGGTTTTGAAGCGCTTATGCGTGGTTTAAAAGTCTATACCTATGGTCTTCCTTTTTACGCAGGATGGGGGTTGAGTATCGATGCAAGAACATCTGTGCGTCGTCAACGCAGGCTAAGTATAGATGCCCTTACTGCCGGCACCCTCCTTCTCTATCCTCGATATATAGACCCACTGACAAAAACACACTGTGAAGTAGAGACAACCTTGAAAGGTTTGGAAGCCGAGAAGTTACACCTACGGAACTCCTTAGTTTATAGAACACGCATAAAAGTCCGTAATTTTTTTAGTCGAAAATCCCAACTTCTCTTACGTCTTTTTTAATACATGTTATTTGACCTATACATTTGCTAAAAAGTGTTATGATACGCCAAATATTACTACAAGGAACCATGATGACACTTTCAAAAGGCATCTTTGCTGCACTCGTTGCATTTACACTGATTTTTTCAGGCTGTGGTGGTGCAACTCCAGCACCATCTACCATTTCTAAAGTACAAAAGAAAGGTGAACTTGTTCTTGGAACATCAGGAAATATGACACCAATGACACGCCAACTTGAAAATGGTGATGTAGTTGGACTTGACATTGATCTTGCTACCGTTATGGCTGCTGCACTTAAAGTAAAGCTTACGATCAAAGTAATGCCTCTTGACCAACTTGCAACTGCAGTTGAAAATGGTACTGTTGATGTGGTACTTTCTAACTATACTATGACACCTGAGCGTAATGCTAAAGTGGCATTCGTTGGACCATACCTCACATCAGGAAAATGTCTTATCACCAAGATCCCTGACCTTGCCAATGCTAAAAAAGATGAGTTGGCTGAAAAAAGTAACAACCTTGTTGTCATAGAAGGTTCTACAAGTGAAGCTTTTGCCAAAGCCTTAATGAAAAAAGCAACAATCATTCCAAGTAAGTCTCAAGAAACTGCTATAGAGATGGTTCGTAACGGTAAAGCAGACGCGATGTTAACTGACTTTCCTATCTGTCAAGCAGCTGTTGTGAACAACCCAGATGACAACTTCGTATCTATCTTCTCTCGTTTAACTTACGAGCCTATTGGAATCGCAGTTAATCCTAATGATACACACTTCATTAACTGGACACAGAACTTTTTAGATCGTATGGAAAAGACAGGTTATTTGACTGTTCTTGGAGAGAAATGGCTCTCAATTCCACAACAGTAATCGCACCTAATAACAAGGCTTCTGCCTTGTTTCTTCCTCTATTCAAACCTACATTATTTCTAAATCACCACAAAAGATGACATTTACCTCTATACCTCTACGATCTCACATCCATGCTCTAGTAAATAGACCAAGTAACCTTTTACTGGTGATTTTGTAATGGCTGTAATCGCTTGTTTATAGAAGTCAACTTGTTGATGGTATTGGTCGCTATGGCCTTTTGCGGACTTGTAATCTATAACAACCCACTGCCCTTCTTGCTCCACTAGCAGATCTATATAGCGCAGTTCACTTTTGTAACTAATAGCACGCTCTTTTGTTGCTGTGCCTGCTGTTAAGCTCTTAAACTTTTCATCGTTGATTAAAGTACCTATACGGGCTTTAATACTCTCAAAGTCCTCTGAACTCAGATACGCTCCATAACGGTTCATAGTGGCACTGATAGCATCATCTATAGCACTCTCTGCAAAGTCTGACATCATCTCTAACATATAGTGAAGCGCCAAACCAAACTCTATAGCATACTGGTCACGCTCTTCTTCTTGTTCCTCTTTTATAAGCTCGGTCTGTTTTCCATAATTTTGAGACTGATAATCCAAGGCAACCTTTGGTGTCTCTACTTTCAGTGCCTGCTTTTTGATAATCTCTTCACCTATAGCTTCTGCTTTGAGTTCTAAAGCTTCAAACTTGGAGTCTTTAGGTTTTTGTATGACATAAAGACGGTTTTTTGCCCTTGTAAATGCCACGTATAGTGCATGCATGCTGTCTTCATGGCTAAGTTTCTCTTCGGAGGCAATGGCATCGGCATAAGAGAGATCGAAACTGGCCCGTTTTTTCATCCTTAAAAAGATCTTTTCCAAGGTAATACCATCGTATTGGTAGATAATGGTGCTGGTGTCTGCTTTTTTCTTACCCAGTCTGTCCATAACAATAACGTTTTCAAACTCCAGACCTTTTGACTTATGAACCGTCAATACTCTTACCCCATGAAGGTCTGCCTGGGCAGCAGTGGCATCCATGCGCTCATACTCAAACAAGAACTGCTCTATATCACTGTAGTTTCCGAGTAGCTCTAAAAAGCGTAACAAGTTGAGATCCCCATCAAACAGTTTGTAATGAGAGATCAATTTTAAGAGTTCAGAAGCAAGGTCTTTGGTGTGGATGTTGCAGGGTGCTAGTGGCTCAGGGGCGATCTCCACAAGGGCAAAAAAGTTTCGAGCATAGATCTCCTCTTGAAAGTAGGAGTACTTTAAAAACTCTATGAGCGCCCTGACATTTTTTTGGTTGATAAGCAGTGATGTGGTCTCTGTAACAACATCTAAACCTGCTTCTCTTAACAGGCCTTCAACCTCTGTACCATCTTTGTTGGTCTGGGTTAAAATGGCGATGTTATCAGGGTCTTCTCCTTTTTCTACAAGTTCTAAAACCTTGGCAGAAGTGGCATCTAAAACTTCATCAGCATTCATCACCTCTACGTAACCTTCCCCTGCTTTAGGCCGTACCAGTTGTGCTTCATAACCCGCGATATGATTTTCAAATACAGTGTTGACAAACTGCACCACATGGGCACTGCTTCTGTAGTTGGTTTTAAGGACATCCAAGGTCACATCATACTTGTTGGTCACATATTTGAAAAGCTCTTTCGTTCCACCACGAAAGCGGTAAATGGACTGTTTCACATCACCCACTATAAAAAGAGAACTTTTGTCACTCATTCCGTTACCTGCAACGATCTCATCAATAATAGGCTTTAAAATCTCAAACTGTACCACTGATGTATCTTGAAACTCATCTAAAAGGACATGAGAGATCTTGGCATCAAGTCTAAAGTACAGAAACTCACTGTCTATACGCTCTTTAAGAAGCATGTAGACCAAGTTGGTGATGTCATCAAATGAGAGTTCTCCCTCATCTTTAGCCACTGCC
Organism: Helicobacteraceae bacterium; assembly: GCA_027061425.1. Taxonomy (GTDB): domain Bacteria; phylum Campylobacterota; class Campylobacteria; order Campylobacterales; family Sulfurimonadaceae; genus Sulfonitrofixus. The sequence continues at coordinate 4,773 of JALSUN010000008.1, read as the reverse complement.
CATTTGGCCTCTTCATAAGTATCTAGCAGTTTAAACAGTGCGTAAAAAAAGTCTGCCTCTTTGGCCTGCATGTACTGAGGTAAGAGCAGTTGGATGCTGTGCAGACGCTCATCCATATCAGGCAGGTACCCTTTTTTGTACTGCCAGTACTCTAAACTCTCTTTTTCAATCCAAGACTTTGTTAACATCTCTTCAACAGAGGTACATTGCATCGTCTTTTTTGCACCGTCTGACATGTTAGAAGCTTCGACCATCGTCTGTAGTTCATAAAAATGATGCATGATCTCGTTCTCTATAAGATGGAAATCTTGCTTCTTAAATGCTATCGCTTGCAACTCTTTACGTTTACTGTAGAGTTCATTTAAAAGAGAGAAGATGTCTGAGAGACGTTTTGAGGTCATGGTAGAAAGGGTAATAAGTGTCTTCTCTTCTCCCTTGGTACTTGCCAATGTCAAAAACCGTGCCATCACTTTGAGCTCATGTTGAGAAGCAAAAGTAGAGAAGGTAGGCATCAGTCCTGCATGAAGTGAAAACTTGCGCAGTATCTTGGCAAAGAACTTGTCTATGGTCATCACCTTGGCATCTGACTTTAAAAACTTCGCAAGCACCTCCTGACGCATCTCTAAAAGTCTCTCTTCAGAGATCCCACTCACCCGCGCCACTTCTAGACGCTCATCACGCGATTCAAAGTGCATCAAGGTCTCGATGATGCGCTCTTGCATCTCGTTGGCCGCTTTGTTGGTAAAGGTCAGGGCTAAGACTTTGTCCGCCTCTTCTCCCATAAAGAGTATAGAGAGATAACGCACCACTAGAGAGAAGGTCTTGCCCGCGCCTGCACTTGCTTCATATGCATGAAAAGGAGTAAATGTACCCATTACTTGACCCCTCCTCTTTCACAGATGTAGAGGTAGTCACAGTAGTTACAGTCACTCAGCTTTTCTGTCTTTTCAAAGGTGTGCTCTTGAGTCTCTTTAAGCCCCTTTAAAATGCTATAGAGTCGCTCTAGTTTCTCATTTAAGATAGGTTCATACACTATTTTTCCCTTGTTCAAATCATAAAAACCACAGTTAGCTACCTCACCAAGTGTAGAAGCTAAAAGGTGATAAAACTCCAACTGAAAGTCTGTTGCATTCTCTAGCGTTCGTGAGGTATAGGTCTGGTACTTTCCACTTTTATAGTCTAATACTTCCAGACCATCAGGTGTGGCATCAATACGGTCTATCTCACCATAGAGCTTCATACCACACACTTCATGTTCCAGTTTCTTCTCACATGCTTGAACACGGACATCTTCGAACCTTTTGATCTCATGCACAAAAAACGGCTCCAGACGTTGCATCCACAACTTGTGAAGATAGTTGTCAAGTACACTACTGCCACCACTCTGCGTTAATGCCTTGGCTACTGCTTTACGAAGGGCATCGATCTCTTTAAAACTGTTCTGCTCTTCATATACCACTTGTAAAGCTTTATGTAAAGCCGTACCTATCTCATGCTCTTGTGGCATGTCTTTAGCGATGTCATGACCTTTGAGCCCTTCAACATATCGATAATAAAACTTGCGTTTGCAGGTCAGAAAGGTTTTTAACCCTGATGCAGAAAGACGCTTTTTAGAAAAATCATACGTTCCTACTATCTCTTGGAGTTCATTTTTTTCATATTGTACGAAAGGCATCACTATAGGTGCGTAACCAGCATCATCTTGCTGCTCGGAAAGCTCAAGTCCAAGTTGTGTTAAAAACCTTGAAGGGACTGCATCACTAGAGCTGACATAAGAGATATAGACTTTTTTAGCCTGTTTGAAGAGTGCATCATAATAGAGTTTTTGAAGGTTCTCTCGCTCTTGTGTCGTAGGAAGCCCTGCATTACGTCTGGTCACCGAATTTAAGAAGAGGTCTTTTTCACTTTTACGAGGTACTGTACCCTCATTAAAGTCCACCACAATCACCCCTTCATAATCCACAAGTCGGGTCTCTAGCACACCCATCACTGTCACCTTGCCCCCACGTACATCATCAATACTTTTACTTTTCAGACGGTTACTAAAGAGGTGTAGTGCGGACTTGAGTGGGGCATCCTTTAACACAGGTAATATCTTCTCAAAATAGTAGAGCTCCTCTTTAACACAGGCGATAACATTACTGTCATGTTCTTTGTCTAAAAACGGTTGCATCAGTGCGCTAAAGTTTAAGCTCGAAACCGGAGCACGATAAACACTATAGAGTCCTTCTAAAAGCTCTGCACCAACGCGGTTAAGTCTGGCACTGTTTTCTACACTTCTGTTTTCCAAGTAGAGCATCACCGCCTCAAGCTCTTCCACAAACAGACTTTGAGAGAGAGGGATCCCCATCGCAAAGTTAAAGTTTTTCTCTGCGTCAAAACGTCGTAAATGTCTCGCAAAGTTTTCATCTGGCAAGACGACTACAATCTTTTCAGGCGCTATCCCTGACATAATAAGTTCATAAACCTTCTGTTTTACATAACCTACTTGTAACAAAGACTGTGAAAAACTTTGAACTTGTGCTTCTATCACTGCCGTGTTTGCTGAGACTTCATCAGTAACTTTGCGTTCTAGGTGTATGCTTTGAAACGCATCATCTACTACCTCATAGCCTCGTTCTCTCCACTTCTCTGTGAGTTTGTTGTTATAACTGTTAGCTCTGTACTTTATGGTGACAGGTATTATTTTAGCTACGTCTTCCAGCACTTGCATCTCATAATTTGTCAAATACCCTAATGCGTAAAGCTCTATGCTTCCTAACGATTTTATGTATGCTGTGTTCAGCTTGTAATGTTCAGGGATAAAAATGGGGTCCATGATTTTCTGTTCACTACAAAGTGCTTTGTATCTTGCATATAACTCTTGCAAGATGATGATATGTTCTTCATAATCACCATAAGTGTCCGCATACTCTAAAGCATCTATAGCGACAAGTTCTCCGCTCAACTCTTCAAAAAAACGAAACAGGTAGGTGGCATTTTGAGTAAAGGTAAAAAAGTTTCTCTCAATGTTCAATGAAGCAAAGTTTTTAAAATCTGCTGCTTCTAACAGAAGAAGCGTCCTGGTGTCTGCATCTACCTGACTATAACCGTCAAGTCGTACAGTGCGTTGTAAAAACTCACCAATAGTAAGATACTTGTTTAAAAAACCATCTGCATTTTTTTCGTGTAAAAGGTGTGAACGTATGGCTCTTGATGTAGGAAGGATGGTAGTGACTGACATGTAATCCCTTATAATAATAAGGTATTATAGTCAGTTAAATAAAATAGATAAATTTTATAGGCAGGTGCTAGTACTCAAAAGCACTTTCATTACGAGTATCTACTTTAAGATTAAAATAACGTACATCGTCACCGACGATCACCTCAGACAAGATGTTCCAACGGCCTTCAAGCGGTAGTTTTCCAACTTTAAAAGTATAGATCCCATTTTCAATTGTTGCTGGTTTGTCAAACGGCATATCACTGTTATGATTGTCCGGACGTGTGACCATAATGTTTATCTTGGCATTGTTGACCGGATGGTTCTCTTTATCTACAAGCTTATACGAAACAGTTGCATTATTCTTGTCAAAAGAGTGACTGTGATAAGTGATCTCATACTTCTTGTCAAACTTGATCATAGCATTGATAATGTCGTTAGCATTAGCATCATAATGATGATAGTCCTGCATATCCATGTCACTCATCTCAACAGGGTGCTTCACTGCTACTGCAATTGTGGCTGCCCCAGCTCCTATAATAAACAATATCGCAGCAACAATAGCATAGGGCCAGATCCTGCCGTCCGAAGTTTTTTTACTCATCAATTTCTTCTTTCTTTTCAGCCGCTTCTCTTAGCTTTGCACGTCTACGGCCTCTGAAATAACCAAAAATGGCAAACAGAATTGTGCCATAAAAGATGTAACGAATGACATCAATAGCGATTTGATTCCCATTACCTGCAGCGCTGTCCAATGTAACCCCATAAGAATCTGCGATCTGTTCTGCAGTCTCAGAATAACCGTTGAACATAGCGACAGCATACTTTTCTACCACATCCTTACCCTTGGCACGTTCTGCAAGAACTGGCAGTACAACACCTCCATAGTTCGACATCTCCTCTTTAACATCATCAAAACTTTTGGCAAACATTACGGAGCTGATAACAGCACCTATAAAAGAAGCGTTAGGACTCAGTATCTGCTCACGATCGAAACGTTCGTAAAGTTCAGGTGAGGATGCAATGATCTGTACCTGTTTTTGGTTCTCTGCAAAAATCGCAATGACAGTAGGATTCGACTGCTGTTTGGCTATAGTCAGTGCATACTCTGCAATACTTTGGTTGTTTTCCAGATCACGAACCATTACTAACAACAAGTTGACACCTGTTTTTTCAAACAGCTCTTGACCAATAGGGTTGATCGCATTAGCGAAACTCTCTTTTTGAACAACATCATCCTGGTAAAGATACTCTGCAAAAAGTGAAGTGGAAAAAAACAGTGTGAAAATGAGGGCCGCAAGCCCTCGTGTGTTACGCAACTAGAAACCTAGCCTACGTATGAGTGACCCGGAGTCACAACAGCGTATAGTGTGTACATTGCCATGAAGAAAAGACCCCATGCCAATACTTTATCCATAATTTGAATCATCATGAACTCCTTATTTTACATTAACTCTATGAGTCATGTTTGCAGTGTCAATCATTTTAATTGACTGAGCATCTTTGATCTCATAATAGTTGTTAGCATTTCGTTGCTGTGCTGCAATACCAAAATACGTTAAACCAGCAAG
>JALSUN010000007.1 GCA_027061425.1 Helicobacteraceae bacterium | reverse complement strand
CCTCTTTCCAATCTTCGTGATAGTGTTTTTTGACATAGCTTACATGATGGGGCACACTACATCCTGAACAGTCCTGATGGATAGCATCACCATAAACACCTTGCCTGCCATCTTTGGAGTCGATGTCACAGTAGCTGTAGACAGTTTTACCCTCTTTTTGCTCGAAACCCTCATCCTTGAAACGAAAGTTGGGGCAGGCACAGAGAAAACAGTTGAGCGGTTCCATGTCATGGCACTTTCTACCAATGGTACCGTCTTCGTTTTTCTCCTTGTAGAGGGGACAGAAGTCAGGCTCGTTTTTTACCATGTTGTGAAAGTCAAAATAGGCGATGATCTCATCTTGAGTGTAGCTTTGAGAAAGGAGCTTTTTCATAACAGTTTTGTGCTTTTGTGCTTGCCCCTCAAACCATGATATATAACTCATATTACTGCTCTTGCAATGCTGAAATATCAAGACGAGTAGTGTAGCTATTGTTGTTTTCTTGATGGGTTAGGATGAGTTGCTCATCTTCGTGTGCGATACTGGTTACCTGATCTTCTTCTAGAAGGACTTCATGCCAGAGAGCTACATATTTACGATCTTTATTTTGTTTAAAGATACTCAACATAGTGTCGTCTTGTACGAAAATTAAGTTAGAGTCAGGAATGAAAAACAAGGTACCTGAAGTTGTAAAAGCATAAGCTTTTTGTGCATCAACGATGATGTGTCCTTTTTTCTCTTTTTTCTTGTATTTTAACAGGTGGACGTGACGATCAGGGTGGTAGCCGAGATAGGTATAGTAGATATAGTCTTTGTCGGTCTCTACCGTATTGTTTTTGTAAGATACAAGGTCTCCGTCGTCTCGAGTAATGTTAATCACTTCAAAGCGTTCGCCTTGACTGTTTTCATGCATCTCAACATGCGCCCATGGGTTGTTTAGTAGAAGAGGCTGTTCAGAACTTTCAGTAGGGGCATTTGGTATTTCCGTGGTTATTGGTTGGGGGATGTATGTCTGTGTGGGTGCTACGGAGACCGGTGTTTGAACAGCAACAGGGGTGGTAGAAGGCATAGTGTTTTTAGGTGTTTCAATATAGGAAAATATAAAGATAGTTATAACACTAAAGATTGAGATTACAAAAGTGAAAATAGCGACTAAGACCAACCAAACTTTCATGTGCGTTCTTTTTTAAAAATCATTCTAGCGACCTTTTATGATGAGATAGATAAAAAATGGACCACCGATAAAGGCGGTGACGATGCCGATGGGGATCTCACTTTGGAGCTGAGGTAGGCGAGAGAGGGTGTCACATGCAGCGAGAAAGAGACCCCCTATGAGTGCAGTAGGGAAGATGAGATGATGGTTGGCTCTTGGGTAGAGTTTACGGGCGACGTGGGGGATGATGAGACCTACAAAACCTATAGGCCCTGTGATGGAGATGAGGACACCAATGCTTAATGAACTGATAAAGAGTAGAAAGTAGGTGAGTCGTTTGGTGTTCACTCCTTTAAGTTGTGCATGTTCGTCGTTAACGCCTAGCAGAGAGAGCTCAAAACGTTTAAGGTAGAGGACAAGAAGTAACCCTAAACCCATAACAGATGCGGTGATGGCAGGTGTGTAACCCATGGTGGAGAGTGAGCCCATGGTGTAGTGCAATATACTGTGTGCCTGCATGGCTGAAGCGATAGAGAAGAGTACCATGAGTGCTGCGGAGAAGAAAAAAGAGAGGGCGATGCCCAAAAGTAAAAGGGCGTTTGAGCCTCTGTTGGTGACGTAGCGTGAGAGCCATAAAATGAGTAAGACCGAGGCAAATGCCCCACCAAAGCCAAAAATAGCGGTGGTATTGATGCCCAAAAAGGTGATGTTAAGTCCTAAAACAACAGCAATTCCTGTACCCAATATAGCACCGCCTGAGATGCCCAGTGTATAAGGTGTCATCAGTGCATTTCTAAAGAGCGTCTGAAAAAGCCAACCGCTTAAAGCCAAGGCCATACCTGAGAAGAAAGCGAGTAGAAGCCGTGGGATGCGTAGGTCAAAAAAGATTTGATGTTCTAGTGAACTGCTTTGAAGCAGGGTACTCCATGTGATATCGATGGCACCTATAAACGGTGAGATGCTCGTGAGGGCAACAAGCACCAGTAAAAAGAGGTACTTACTCATAACAGACACCTATGAGTCCTGCGTGTTGTTCAAAAGAGACACCGTAGCAGGAGTGGAGGTTTTCAGAGGTGAAAAAGTCTTTGGAATTTTGGTAGTGTTTGGCACTCTTTTGTTCTATAAAAAGAACTTCATAACCTAGTTTATAAGCGAGGCCCAGGTCATGGGTGATGATAACTTTTTGAGTGTCGCTCTTGAGACCTTGCAGGGCTTTGTAAAACTCAAGGGAATGTTTAGGGTCAAGGTTGGCGGTAGGCTCATCGAAGATAATGATTTTACTTTCTTGTGCTAATGCTTGGGTGATGAGTAGCAGTTGTTGTTGACCAGAGCTGAGTGCACCAATGCTTTTTCTGGGGTCTAGAGCATGCGTTTTTATGAGTGCTCTGGCCAGCGCCTGTTCTTTATCAGTGTAATCACTAAAAGGACTTTTGTAGGGGTGGCGCCCCATTAAAACAAACTCTAATACGGTGATATAGGTGTCGTAACTCTCAAGCTTTGGTGGAATGTAGGTGATGCTTTTAGCACGTTCTTGGGCGCTGAAGTGAGAGAGTGAGGTAGTGTTAATAAGAATCTCCCCTTCATACTCTATGAGACCACAGAGCGCTTTTGCCAGAGTACTTTTGCCTGCACCATTGGCACCAAGGATGACGAGGTTCTTGGCTGTTTTAAATGAGAGTGCCTCTATGATGTTGTGCTCATAACCACAAGAGAGTACTTGGGTCTCTATCATTGGAGTGCCTTACAAATGGTGGTGATGCTCTTGGCAATACGCTGTGAGGGGATGAGGATATAGTCATTTTGAATGACACGTATCTGCCTCTCTTTGGCAGCTTTTATAGGCAGTTTCAACCATGCCCTTTTGGCAGAGAGTGGGTCTGTTTTGTCTAGTGGCCCTAGAAGGAGCAAGACGTGGTCAGGGTTTGTGGCAATAATGTTTTCTGGAGAGAGTATGGGCTGTAGGGCATAGTCATCTGTGTAGGCATTATGTGCACCACAAATCTCTAAGATCTCCTCAAAAAAGAGGTCGTGTCCTGCAACATAGACTCCTCTTGAAAGGGAGCTGGCATTGGCAAAGACAACAAGTACCGAGGGGTGTTTTGAACTTTTTGGAGCATTATTGATGGCAAAGTCTATGGCCTCTATAAGCATTTGTGTCTCTTGAGATTTTTGAAGTTGTTCACCAAGAACAAAAATACCATGTTTGATCTCTGTGATACTTTCAAGTTTGAGTGTTATGGTCTTGACACCAAAATGAGAGACCTTCTCTAAAAAGGCTTTTTGGTGTTCAAGCCCGATAACGAGTGTTGGTTTCAGTGCGAGTACCTTCTCTATGGAGAGATTAGTATAACCGCCTACATGAGGACGAGACTGTAATGTAGACGGATAGAGGGTGTAGTCACTCACGCCTACTATATGCTTCTCCTCTCCAAGACCTGAGACGATCTCTGCGAGGGCAGGGCTCAGGGTAACAATGCGCTCTTGGGAATAGAGGCTGAGTGTAAGTAAAATAAGCATCAAGATACGCATAGGGTCTCTCCAAAAGTCCAAGTGTTAGTGTCAAGCGTAGTATAAGCACTGTAAGGAAAATCAATGCTAAAGGCTTCTTGCAAAGAGATGTCTTGCAGAAGATGCATCAAGACACGGATCACTCCTGCATGGGTGACGACTAACACACTGTTATAGCCTGTTTGTGGCAGTGTTTGGGTGAAAAAGTGTCGTATACGCTCGATGTAGGCATCGTAGGGCTCACCGTCGAGAGCGTTGATCCACTGCTCGAAGTTTTCATAGATGAGACCATCATGCTTGACAATGGCATCAAAGGTCATGCCCTCGTGTCTGCCCCAGGACTTTTCACGGAGATCTTTTGTAAAAATAGTTGGAATTGCTGTCATTCCTGCGGAGGCAGGAATCAACGAGTTAGAATTGACTGAAAGTTGTTCTTCGTAGACTCCTGTCTTCACAGGAGTGACGGTGGATGTTGCTAGATTTAATTGATTTATAATGGGTGCTACTGTCTCCTGGCATCGTCTCAAATCTGAGCTGTAGATGGCATCAAACTTGTGATGTTTCAGGGTTTGTGCAAGTTCTAAAGCTTCCTCTTGACCTTTGGATGAAAGTGAGATGTCGTTATGACCATTGTAACAGCGATGAAACTTCTCTTCTACCTCACCATGACGGACCAGTGTTATGATCATGCACTGACTCCAATAAGCAAGACATTAAGCAAAAAGAGCTCTGTCACTTCGATAAGAAAACCGTAGATGTCTCCACTGAAGCCACCAAGGCGTTTAATGAAAAATCGTTTAACTATAAGAAGGATGAAGAGAGAAACAGAAAGAAGTAGCCAAGTGTTAGTGAGTAAAACAAGGGCTAACACAAAGAGAGAGGAGATGATGAGTTCTGTCTGTGTGAACTCTTGCTTGGCTAAGGTACTCATGCCCTCTTTACGAATGTAGGGGAAAAAGTAGATGGCCAGTACCGCGTTGTAGCGTGAGAGCATCAAGATGACAGGCAGCAGATAGATGGCATCCAAAAACCAAAGACTCGAGGCCTTGAAAATGAGAAAGGTAATAGAAAATATCATCCCCATCCCACCTGCATGAGGATCTTTCATCACCTCTTCTGCACGCTCTTTGGGAACAAAAAGGCCATCGACCGTGTCGGAAAAGCCGTCAAGATGCAGGGCTCCGGTAAGTACGACCCATAAAATAAAGAGGATGATATGCAGATGGGCTTCGGGAAATAAAGGTAGAAGTAAAAGATAAACACCCCATAAAATAGTACCTAAGATCGCCCCGACCAAAGGATAAGACATCACGGCGTAACCGTTGATGCCTTTGAAGAAGTTGTGGATTTTGAAAAAAGGTAAAATAGTGAGCATATTGACTGCTAGTGCAAAGCCCATGAAGAAATGTTGAACTTTTGTGTAATTAGTCATTTTTTGTCTTGGTGGAGGGGGACAGGGTCTGCCCCTTGGGTACAGCTTGCCTTTTTTTTAACGCTTTGCTAAAAAAGTCAAGCAATGTCCCACTGCTGAAAGGTTGTGATTTTTTTATATTATTAATTTTATTCACTTCTTTCCCTTTATTTGTGTGGCGATGCCAGCGATGCAGTGGTAGACTTCGTTACATTGTGAAGCAATCATTTGGGAGACGATGCCGCTGATGTCTACATATTTTCTAGCTAAAGCATTGTCTGGGATAATGCCACTTCCCACGTCGTTGTGGACAATAACAATGTCACAATCGAGTTGCATTAGGGTCTCTATGTGCTCAAAAATTTGCTCTTTACTTTTTTGGTGATAGAGCATATTGTTGATCCACATGGTGGTGCACTCTATGAGAACAGGTGTGTTGAGAGGAGTGATGGCACTTACAAGGTCAAGTGGTGCTTCGATGGTGGTAAATTTTAATGCTCTTCTCTCTTGGTGTATGTCAATGCGCTTTTGGATCTCGTCATCTATAAACTCTGTGGTGGCGAGGTAGTATGGTTTTTGGTTTTTAGTTTGTGGTCTTTGGTTTAGAATATATTGTTCGGCGAGCAGGGACTTCCCGCTTTTGATGCCACCTATAAAAAGGGTTTTCATGAACTGGCCATAGCCATCATGGAACGTTCGACTTCTGCGGTGATCTCTTGTTGGGTGAGACCTTGCATATAACCGTAGGCGAGTGCGCCACCGGCTCCGACACCTTCTTTGGCTTCGCCTTCATCATAGAGTTTAAGCACCGGGATTTTGGCATCTTCGTAGAGGAAATCTGCGTAAAGTGCTTTGGGTCTGAAGTTAAGTTGCGCGAGTAGGGCGTTGATGTTGGAAGCGCCATCTTTTGCGATCCAGCGTGTAGTGCAGAGGATAATGTGACGGGGATCGTGATAGATGCTGTCACGAGAGGCGATGGTGTCGGCAATGAGCAGTGCCGCTGCCATCTGTGTACCGCCTGCAAGCACGACATGGTACTGATGACTGGCCTCAAGCACAAAACCTGCTACAAACATCAAGGTGTTGTCCGCTGTATGTGAGAGTTTGTCAAAAAGTCCCATAGATGGCGTGATTTTAGAGAGGACTTTTTTAAGAGTCTTCTCTTTTATGGAGGTGGGTGCCTCTTTAAATGAAGAGGCAAAAAGTCCTGCATCTTTAAAACCAAGAGCATGTATGGCTGCTTGGGCAGTGGTCGTTCCTGAAGGTGTAGACTCACCGATGATGACATAATCGCCTTGGGGCTTGTAACTGCGTCCAAAAGCGCGTCCTTTCTCAAAAACTGCTTGTGCATTAAAGTGTTCAGGTGATGTGATGGATGGGCTAGGCGATATGTCAAAAGAGAGCAGATCACACTGCTGTGGTAAGACCTCAAGTCCCAAGTCCAGGATCTTTACTGTTTCAAAAGGGGTCAGTGTATGTACTGCTCTGGTGAGCAGGCCTGGTGTCGGAATCCCAGTCGCTGTTTCTGCTAAATCTTCTAAAGAGAAGACCTCCCCTGTGGAAAGAAACTCTGCATCAAGAGTAGGCGTAAGATACATCTTCCCTGGAAGACCTGCTTGAGTAATGCCCTCAATGTCACAAGTATGTGTCACCGAAGCCGCAAGCAAAAAGTCTGCCTTGCCTTGGGGCAAGGTTGCAGGTGTCAGGTCTGTTAGAGAGAAGATGTTCATAGTGTTCCTAGTATTTTGCGTTAAGACCTAAATAGAGACTACGACCAGCAGTAGCATAACCGTCTACTGTCTGGTAATAAGTGTCTGAAAGGTTGTCGATTTTACCATAAACTGAGACAAATTTGTTGATGGTGACATTGGTGACGAAGTTGGCAACAGTGTATTTTCCTGTCATCGCACCTGTCTTGTCTGCACCATCATAACGCTCACCGATGTACTGAGCATTAAGACCAAGGTCCCAAGTCTCTGTGGCATAGTAGACGACACTTGCATCTGCCTGGTGTTTAGGACGACGTGCCAACTCCTTTTTGTCTGCATCTTTAGCATCTAAATAGGTGTAGTTTGCACTCACACCGATAAGGTCAAAAAAGTAGTCTTTGTAACCCACTTCTGCACCTTTTAAGATGGATTTACCTTCAACATTTTGGTACTGGTATCCATAATTTGCAGGATCAACAAGAACATAATCTATAAGGTTGTCAATCTGATTATAAAAACCTGTGACCCAGATGACATCACTACCGATAGTGATATCACTTGTCACCACTTTTTCAGGTGCAAGGTCTTCATTAGGTCCATATATGCCATAAAGTTGACCAATAGTTGGAACATTGTAACCTGTACCAATGTTCGCACTGATATAGTACTCATTGTAAACAAACTGCTTGGCCCCGATCTTGCCTGTGAGGGCATTATCAAAGGCACTGTAACTGTCATAACGTACCGACTCTGTAACAATGGTGTCCAGATCTGAAATAAGTTGTAGTTTGTTGTAGTTTGTCAAGAACAGGGCTGCATCTGTATAGTCTTTGTCTGTATTAGAGATAACCTCTTTTTGTGCATATTTTTGATACGAAACACCTCCTTGAATAAAACTGTCCTTCATATAGTCAAACTTGTCATCTAACTTGACTTCATCAACCGAACCGACATAGTTGGATGTTTCATAGAGACCCGTAAGGAAGTTTTTATCGTAAACAGCACGATCAAATGATGAGTGGTTATACTGAAAAGAGATGTCATTTTTCTCACCATCATGTTTGTAGTTGAGTGCATAAAAACGGTTTTTTAGATCAATTTCTGGTTTGGCGTCATCAACATGAAAGCCGTCAAACTGTAAGTTAGAGTCTATCGTCTGTGCAGAGACCTCTACACGATCTTGTTTGGTGATATTCCACCCGAGTTTTGCATTAAAAGATTTGTTTGCGTAGTTGTCTTTTTCAAGTCCGAGTACATCTGATCTTTTTCCATAAAGGGGATCGGACTTGACCGGCTCATAAGCTGAAAATCCATCAGTGTGGAAGATAGATCCGCCCATAAGAACATCAAAGTCATCTGTAGCATATGAGGCTTGAAGTGAGGCTACCTTGGTGTCAAATGAACCATATTCCACATTAGCAACACCATGAAGACCTTTTTCAGCTTTAGTGGTAACGATGTTGATGACACCGGCACTTGCATCAGCACCCCAAACACCTGTTTGAGAACCTTTGATGATCTCTATCTGTTTGACGTTGTAGAGCATGATCTGAGAAAATTCAGCAGTAGCACCGATACCTGTAGGGTTGTTATAGCGTACACCATCAATGAGTACCAATGTACGACGGGCATCCATACCACGTACAAAAACAGAAGCAGAAGTTCCTGCCCCACCGTTTTGTGTCATGGCGATGTTACCAAGACGGTTAAGTGCTTGCGCAAGGTTGGTAATGCGAGACTCTTTAAGAGCCTCTTCAGAGATAATGGTAACACTGTCAGGAACGTCTCTTTTATCAAGCTGAGTGTTTTGAGAAGCGGTGACATTAAGTTCATTAAGTGTGTATGCATTTTGTGCAGTTGCTGCAGAAGCAGAGAGTGTGAGTGTCGCAATCGCTGCGAGTGAGAGTAATGTAGTTTTCATTATATTTTCCTTTAATTTTTTAGGGTCAGGTGATGAATCATTCCATATTTCAGGGTGGAGAGGTGACGGAGTTGGAGTAACGGTAGGTTTGAATGTTCTGTTGGGGTTTTGCGTTTAGAAGTTTGTGCTTACGGGTGCGTTGTCTATAGTAACAGTCGCAATGGCCTGCATGGGTAGGCAGAGAAAAGGTAGAAGCACTAAGAAGAAGTTCTAGCTCTTCAGACTCAGACTCTTTATCTTCGAACTCTGTAGATATAAGGTGATCAGAAGCAATACGTACAGAGGTTGCGCTAAGATGATGTTGGACGACACTCGCTTGAATAGCAGCAAGAGTAAAGTAGTTTTTACCAAAACCTTTAGGCATACGCATTGGCTCTCCTTATGAAAATTATTGGAATTATAGCGAAAAGAGAATGGTTTAGAAAAATTAGTCCACGAATGACACGAATTATACGAATTTTTTTAATATTTTACTTTTTTAGTGTCATTCGTGCCATTCGTGGACAGATAGGCTCTTGCTCTTGTTATAATCACATTTATAAAAAAGGATGGCGATGAAACTCTCTCATTTGAAACAGATTGTTGCGTATATGCAGGGTGTAAAGCATATTAACGCTATCCACCGCATCTCTGACAGTGTCATCAAGATTATTTTTGACCGTGACAATGTTTTTTACTTCAACATGCAAAAGGGTAATGCTTACATCTCCAAGTGTACTAACGAGATAAAGCGCTCCAAGGTCTATAACGCTCCTTTTGATGTCATACTTTCCAAGCGTTTTAATAGAGGGCAGATAGAGAAGATAGAACTTTACAATGGTGACAAAATCATCCGTATAAAGGTCTCCATTAGCGGAGCGTACAAGTCTCAGAGTAGTTGGTTGCAGTTGGAGTTTACGGGTAAAACGACCAATGCTATCATCTTGGATGATGAAAATATCATTTTAGAGGCGTTACGTCATGTGGATGCTTTTAGCTCTTATCGTATCATCAAAGTGGGTCAGGAGTTGGTGGCACCGCCTGCACTTCCTTTTGAACCTAAGGAGTATCCGCTTGAAGATGTGGAGGCATTTTTGCTTGAGACCTGTGCAAAAGAGCAAAACCAGCGCCTTAATGCGTTGAAAAAGCAGAAGAGTGCTTTTGTCACCAAGAAACTTCAGAAGTTAGAGCGACTTTATAGTAAGTTGGATGATGAGATAATGTTGCAAACAGAGGTTGAAAAACTGCAACATTATGGAAATCTTGTTTTAGGTAATTTGCATAACATCAAGCCTTATCAAAGTGTGTTGGAGTTGCAAGATTATGATGGTTCAACGGTTTATGTTGAGGTAGATCCTAAAATTAGTGTGCCTTCTCGTTACTCGGACTACCTTTTTAGGCGGGCTAAAAAGTCAAAGCAGAAGGTGAAAAACCTGCATATAGAACGAGAGAGTCTGGAGTCGAAGATCACGCACCTCAAACACTTTTTGGACATCATAGCCAAAGCGAGAGATGTCGCGAGTATTAACCTGCTTTTTCCTCCCCGTCAACAGATGAAGAAAGAGAAACCAAATGAGTCTTATGATGTTTTTTGGGTGGAGGGTTATAAAATCTTGCTAGGTAAAAGTGAGAAGGGGAACATCGCACTTCTTGAGAACTCTAGAGCTAAAGATATATGGTTTCATATGAGAGATCGCCCTTCTGCCCATGTCATCGTAGTAACAGATAAAAAAAACATCCCTGAGAGTGTTATCCATGAGGCAGCAGGACTCTGTGTGGACTTTACGATGTTTGAAAATGGCACCTACCTCGTAGACTACACGCAACGACGAAACGTGGCCATACAAGATGGTGCCAATGTGCACTATACAGACTATAAAACTGTAGATATTGTGAAGTATTAGTAGTCTAAAGTAGTTGCTTTGAGTGAGTAGAGTGAAGCATTAACATCGTTTTGAACTGAGGTATCATAATATACTATCAGCATTTTATGGCCTGTGTCTGTAGAGACTGGACAATAAACTGAGCGCATTTTGTTCATTTCATAATCATAAGAACTCTCGACTACAAGACATCGATGTATATACTGTTTTACTGAGGTTCTCATTGCGTTGTAATCTTCGTCATCATAGTAATGGTAATAGTGTTGGGCAATATAGCGTTTAAAGGGTTCCTCTGAAGTGTTGTTTATAAAGTCATCTATTACATTGTCATCGTATGGATTAATGGTATCAACATCAATGTCAAATATATCATCACCACGTGAGAAAAGCACCCCATTATAATCTTCCATAAACTGCCATTTTCCTTGAGGAGAGCGAAGCGTGAAGTGCTTGGTATCAACGGCTTCACCATTTTCAAGGTAGATAGGATCTTTAACATAAGTGACACACCCTGGTAAGATAAACATCAGCGACAGTAGTAAATATGATACAAATCTAAATAACATCTCACTCTTTTGCTTTTTAAGAATTATAACAGTATTCTTATTAATTACTATATGTTTATATATATTGAATTTAAATGCAGTTATGATGCAGTTATGAAAAATTTATATGTATTTTTTCTTCTTTTTTGTCTTGGGATACCTTTAACTGCAGGAGAGAATGCCAAGGGAACTTATATAGGTCTAGGTACAGGGGTCGGTCTTTATGATGACTCGGGTATGTTAAAAAAAGAGTTTGATATTACCTTGGACAAATACCCCTCTTCTGTTCCTTTTATACTTTACCTTGGGTATCAGTTCAACCGTGTCTTTGCGATAGAGTGGAGTTTTCAAAACTATGGACGGTATGAGGGGAGTGAGAATTATGCTTATGAACCACGAAGTGTTTTTTTAGGCCCTAACCTTGGGTACTCTTTTAATGATGCACAGTTTAGAGTGTTTGTACTGTTTGGTTGGGCTTTAGTTCAAGGCAAACAACATAATCTAAAAGCAGATGGAGGTACAGTAACACCTGCCTTTCATCCTGCACTAGGTGTGCAGTACGAACCTAATGAGTGGCGTGGGGTGGGTGTACGTCTCAGTCTCTCTCATGACACATACTCTTATACTGTCTCTTCTTATGACTCTCAATACATAGATACACCAAGATATTACAGTCAGTCTATGACACTTTTGTCAGTAGCGCTGCAGTATAAATTTTAGACTTTTTTCTTAAAGTTTCTCAAAACAATAATCTGTAAATGGTAAGAGATCTCTGCCCATTACACTTTACGTCTCATTTAGTGTAAAATGTCACACAATTTATAGATAAGTGACAACAATGTTAAGTATAAAATCATTTTTAATTCTTCTTAAAGAGTCTTTTAGAGATCTTTTACCCATCGTTCTGGTTATCCTTTTTTTCCAGTTGGCCATCATACAGACGATTCCTGAGGGTTGGCTGACTACGACTATAGGCCTGAGCATTGTTGGTGTGGGTTTGGCAGTATTCTTACTCGGACTTGAAGTTGCCATCTTCCCTGTGGGTGAGAGTCTTGCGAGTGATTTTGCTAAAAGAGGGTCCACGTTTTGGATCTTGATTTTTGCATTTTTGATAGGGTTTGGTACAACGATAGCAGAACCGGCACTCTATGTTATTGCACAGAAGGCGGCGGCCATTAGTAGTGGACGGATCGATGCCAATGTCCTGCGTGGGGTAGTTGCCTTTTCGGTAGGTTTTGCGATTGTTCTGGGTGCTTGGCGGATTATCAAGGGCCATCCTATACAGTACTACATCATCGCTGGGTACATCCTTGTGGTGGCAACAACAGCTTTTGCACCTCACGAGATCGTGGGTCTTGCCTATGACTTGGGTGGTGTAACAACGTCAACAGTGACGGTACCTCTTGTCGCAGCTTTAGGTATTGGTCTTGCGAGTACTATTAAAGGACGCAACCCTGTCCTGGATGGCTTTGGGCTGATCGCCTTTGCCTCATTGACCCCGATGATCTTTGTCCAAGTCTATGGCATCGTTGTTTATGAACTGATCGATGTTTCTACTGCAGTCGTACCTATCATCGCTATGCCAGAAGAGAAAGCTGTCTTTGACCACTCTCTTTATGGTCTTTTTATGGGCTTGATAGGTGTTGTTAAAGATGTAGTTCCTATTTTAGGGATCATTGCCTTTTTTCAATATGCTGTTTTAAAAAAACCCATAGAAAACCTTAAAAATGTCATGATAGGTTTTGGTCTAGTTATCGTTGGTCTCTATGCCTTTATTGTTGGTTTGGAGATGGGACTTTTCTCTCTTGGTGAGACGATGGCCTACCAACTTACACGGGGCGACAACCACTTCATTATTTACGCCTTTGGTTTTGCCATAGGTTTTGCGACTACTATGGCAGAGCCTTCTCTTACTGCCATCGCTAAAAAAGCAAAAGAGATTAGTGATGGAAAGATCAATGACTTTGCCTTGCGCATGTTTGTTGCCTTTGGTGTTGCCTTTGGTATCGCGCTGGGATCATTTAGAATTGTAGATGGTGGACAGATAGTCTACTACATCATTGCAGGTTATTTGGCGGTGATTGTCCTTACTGTTATTGCTCCTAAGTATATCATCGGCATCGCTTATGACAGTGGTGGTGTAACAACTTCTACTATCACAGTACCTCTTGTGGCCGCTCTTGGACTGGGTCTTGCAACTAACATAGAGGGACGAGATCCTCTTGTAGATGGTTTTGGTCTTATCGCTTTTGCTTCTCTCTTTCCTATGATAACGGTGATGCTTTATGGTGTCATCTCTGACAAACTTGGACTCAAAGGTGAGCATGAAAAAGAAGAAGAGCATATCTTTGAGTTACGTCAGGCGCTCGAAGATGCTAACGACATGGGGCTGGCTACCGTTAACATCGAAGGCTTGGGGCATAGACACTCAACCGCACTCAGTTTTTCTGCGGTTTACATCATCATCCCTAAAGAGAAGCGTGAACATGCACTAAAAGTGGCACATAAGGCAGGTGCCTCTGGTGTTACCGTGACTAAAGCACATGGTATGGGACTTGAAAATGAGGACAATTTCTACAACCGTCTAGAACAAGAGACGACCGATGTGAAATTAATGTTCTTAATGCCAACAAAAATGGTAGACCATGTGATCCGTGAGGCGATGACAGAGTTAGATATTGTAGGTGAAGGGCATGGTATTATCTATGCGTATCCATTGTCACACTTAAAAGGTATTTCTATGAAACGAGAACATTTATAAAAAGTTAGAAGGGGAAGTTAGAGAGACTCCATCTCAAGAGAGACAGAGTAGAAAGTTTTACTTTTCAGCGCCACATTTACCGTTGTTTTCTGCACCACACTTCTTAGCATCACTGCTTTTTTCAGAGCCACATTTGCTCTCTTTTTTCTCACCACCACATTTAGATGACTTTTCGCCACCACACTTGGATGCTGCAGGCTTCTCAGCTACTTCATTTGATTTGTCAGCACAACCGACAAAAGTTACGACGCCCAGGGTCAGTAGGGCTCCAAAGATAATTTTTTTCATAGTATCACTCCATTTTTAATATAAGTCACAGTATAGTCAAAACATCTTCATTCTTGTGTGACAAACATCACAAACAGTTGTTAAATGTGATTAAAAATACCCTAAAGTCGTTTCTGCTTGACAAGGGAGAGGACCATAGCTAAAGAGTAGCCATCATTTTCATAACCATCTTCAACACATGACTCACATTTATTCCCCACATCACAAGGTCCACACTTAAGTAATTGATCCATATTTTCTATATGATGTTCTTTGATGCTCTCTGCTATCTCTAACATAGATTTTGAGTTACAGACACATATTTCACGCTCTTTATCAAACATAATTGCTCCATTAAAATTTTTGTATATTTTAACCTATTTTGTAAAAACAATGATAAATCTCTCTTGACTCCATAAACTGATGGGCTTTTAGAATTCTGTAATGATTTAGAAATCTATATTAGCGATACTGAAACTAAATGTAATCAGATACTATTTTGCCAAAATTTTATGAGAAAGGTTATGTAATGGTTGTTATTGATTTGATCGCTATCTTCTATGTCGCTGCAGGTGCAGTTGCAGGTTCTATGTTCGTTTTCCACAACACTGGTGCACGTCAGCACTAAGAGAGGCCTCTCCTCTATACAAAAGCGCACTTGCGCTTCTTCTTTCTCCTTATGTGACTTTTGATTGATATTTCCCTGCTAAAATATAGACTATACTTATTTTTATAAAGAGTAATTAAAAGTACTAAGGGAAAAAATATGTCTGATAAAATGTACGAATTGGCTATTATTGGTGCGGGTCCAGCAGGTATCGCTGCAGCGGTTGAGTGTTACCTGTTGGGTATGCGTGATATTATCTTGATAGAAAAAGATGAAAACCATAATGCGACCATTCGAAAGTTTTATAAAGACAACAAGCGTGTTGATAAAGATTGGAAAGGTCAAAAAGTGGACCTTGATGGAAATATCTATTTTATTGACGGCACCAAAGAGAGTACCTTGGACTTTTTTGACGAGGTGATCGCCAAACATTCAGTAGAGCTCAAGACCCATACTGAAGTGCAGAAGATCCAAAAAAATGATGACCATTTTGAAGTGATGATCACGGGAGGTTCTATTAAGGCCAAGCATGCGGTTGTGACCATAGGCCGTATGGGTAAGCCCAACAAACCTGACTATAAGATCCCCGCTAGTATTAAAAAGCGGGTTGCTTATACTTTAGAGAGTTGTTCACTTGATGAGAAGGTGATGGTTGTAGGTGGTGGTGACTCTGCTATAGAATATGCGGTAGACCTTGCTCATAAAAATGATGTCACCATCTGTTACCGACGTGAAAACTTTAGACGGGCTAACCCGACCAACCAAAAAGATATCGCAGAGGCTTTAGAGAGAGAGCATGTTCGTGCTGTTTTAGGTGTAAATATCACCGCTTTGGAAGATGACAATGGCAAGGTGAAAGTTATTTTAGATGAGGGTGAAGCTGAGACTTATGACCGTGTGATCTATGCTATCGGCGGGACAACACCGAGCGCCTTTTTAGGCAGTTCAGGGATAGAGATAGAAGATGGAAAACCAGTTCATGATGAGAACTATATGAGTAATGT
>JALSUN010000006.1 GCA_027061425.1 Helicobacteraceae bacterium | reverse complement strand
CATAAGTCATATGTCAATAAATTAAACCTATAATAGAGTACTAATCATTAAAGGGGTTCTCTGTGAGACGTTATTTTTACCCTATATTTATCTTAATCTCTTCACTCATTTTTATTCTAATAGAAAACATATTTGCTACCGAAAAAGCTATTAACTTCTTTGGTTTTTATATCTATGGAAGTATGACAGCAATTATGATGATTTCGCTGTTTATTGTTCAAAAGGTTGTCTCGATTAAAGAGGTTTACTTCTATCTTTCTGCGGGTTTCAGTTTTGCTTATGTCTCTCTGTTTATAAGAACGATAGAGTCTATTCATGCCTATCCGATTGAAAAGATCTATGTGATTGAAGATATGTTCAGGTTGGTTGGATTTGCCTTTGTAGTTGCGGCTATTATAAAGTGGATTAAACATGATGAAGAGATCAAAAAGCAGTTGCTGGCGTTGGCAAGTGTTGATAACTTGACAGGTATTATGAATCGTCGTGTCTTTGATATAGAGCTTAAACGAGACTTTTCAAATGCCAAACGTTATAGTAAGCCGCTTTCGTTAATGACCATAGATTTAGATCACTTTAAAGAGATCAATGACAAACATGGACACTTCTTTGGAGACTTGGTCTTAAAGATGTTCTCTAAGGAAGTTTCATCTTTGTTAAGAGAGGGTGATGTTTTTAGTCGTTGGGGTGGTGATGAGTTTTGCATCATATTACCTGAAACGACTGAGACCAATGCTCTCAAGGTGGCAGAGAAGATTCGTTTTGCAGTCAAAAACATCCATGTTAAAACAGATGGTGAACCTATCTACTTTACAGTGAGCATTGGAGTGACGCAAATGCGTAGAGAAGACAGCGATGAGATGGTCTTAATAGACCGTTCAGACAAAGCTCTCTATATTGCCAAAGAGGCTGGACGTGACAAGTCTATGTCCAAGTAAGAGCCCCTATCCAGGTGCTCCTAGTGTTTAAAAAACACTAGAGTTTCTAAACTCAGCGATTTCAGACTCGACCATCTCGTTGATCATAATGGTATAGATCTCTTCTAAAAGGTTTGCTGACATTCCCATAGTGAGTGCCTTATGACGCACCTTAGCAATGATCTCTGCAATGCGCTCAGGTGCTTTCACTTCATCTACAGTATTTTTAAACTTAGCAGCTTGTTTGATGTAAGCGTTACGTGCACCTATGAGCTCTACAATCTGCTCATCTAGTGCATCTATCTCATCTCGTACTTCTTGAAGTGTATTACATGTTTTTGTATTCATCATATCTACCTATTGTTATTTTTATTCTGCTTTATTATAGTGAGTGTGGGTTAATAAGTAGAAAAAGGAGTAAAAATTTGTAGCAACTGCTACAAAAGTTCTGTTTGTAGAGTTTGCTTAGTGGGTTAGGATAATTTGTGCACTACCCTCAAGTAAGGTGACAGTGGTTTTTTCTCCATCAAGAGATTTTTCTATAGAGACTTTGGTCTCTGGTGCTGATTTTATAAGCTGGTCGCCCTTTTTGACTTCATAGCTCTTGTTAAGTTGCATCTCTATGGTGCTGCTTTCTACAGTTGCGGGCTCAGATGTGTCTCCACATCCACTCAGCACGAGAAGTGTCAGTAATGTTAATAAATATTTCATGTCTGCCCTTAGAATGTGATGCCGTTGTTAGGAACGGTTGTAATGATTTTAATACTCTCATTGGTTTCAGTGAGAGAGATAATGTTCTCTTTACCTACTAACTCATAGAAGTAGTCCATAATGATCTTTTTAAGTCCCGTGAAAATCTTCTCTAACCAACTCTCTTCTACTTCTGGTTCCGGCTTAGGGGCTATAGTGAGGTAGTTGTTAAAGTCTGGGAATGGGTCTATAACTGATGGACGGTATGGGTAATCACTGGCAAGTAGTACACCCATTGAGATCGCCTCAGGTGTCTGTAGTCCAAGTGCCAATGGTCCTTTGAAAACCTTGTTAAAGAGTTCAAAGTGCATGGTGTCACCTGCATAGAGTTTAAACCCTTTTGTTGTTGTGTTCTTGTACCCATAAAAATGCTCTGTCTGATCATTGAAACCTTCCATACGTGGGTAGGGAGGTGCTTGGCGGAGCCACTGGTGGTTTCCATCGATGGTCTTAATCGCTCCAAAGAGAACACTGAACGGTTCTGACGTATTGGCTGCGTACTGGTAGTCACTTTCAGCACCTGCGAGTTGAATGAGTCTGTTGATTTCTTCAGCTGGAAGAAGACTCAGTTTACTTAGGACAACAGCGTTATATAAGACTTTGAAGTGCTTGGGATCCAAGTGGCCATTTTGAAGTGCCATCTCCGCTTCCACACGTTCAGAAATATCACTGATTAGGAGAAGATGCTTCTCACTTTCATCCATACCAAATTGCTCGTTCAGTGAGTCGTGGCTCACTGATTGCTCTTTTACGGTGATGATCTCTAAGGCAGCAACACCCATCAACTCGATGATGTCTGAACCCAAACCTTGAGAGAGACCTTTTACTTCACTTTTAAGACCTGAAAGAATGGTGAAGTCTGATTGTGCTTTAACATCATCAAGAAAAGAGAGCTTCTCTTTGATCTCATTACTGATTTGACAGCTGTCTTCTACTGTTTTTGAACCTAATGTTGTTGGATCTGTAAATGAGCTACTATAACAGCTGATCCAGTCGGTGAGTTCAGTATAGGTACCACCATTGACATCCATAAACCCTCTACTCATGCGTGAACTGGCTTTAATGTACTCATCAATTGCATGGTCAATCTGGGTCAACCATGCTTTTTTATAGCTGTATTTAGAAACTGCAAATTTCTGTTTTATCTCAGCAATACGCTCACGCTTTTGTGTCAAAAAGTTTTTTTCTTCACAAGTCTCATCATGAGAAGAGAAGATAGAGAAGAGATATTTGCCAGGGTACCAAGAGGTGTCATCACACTCTCGTGTGGCACTACTAAGGTCGTTGTCGACTGTTGCCTCTGTATCTTCATCATCTAAAGCTGCAACCTTCTGACGGAAGTCGTACATCATTTTAAGGTAAGAGGCAGTAGAAGAGAGTGCATACTGTTTTGAGACCTCTTCATTCATTAACAGTGTGTTTTTAATGAAAGTGATAGGAAGTTCATCATCCACAGCGACTAACTGATACGCTTCTCCAAGATCAATACCGCTGTTGTCTTTGAAAGCAGGGAGACGATCACTGATGTATTTTTCTAAAAAGATGTGACGTTTTTCAACATCTGTCTCTCCATCATTCATATCAAAAATGTCACCAGCATACATGTTGACATAGGTGTGTGCAAAAGTGTCTGCGGCCCCATGTCCTAAAAATCCGTAAGCAAAAGCTTTCTCTTGTGGAGTCTGTGCCTTGGAAAGTACCCACTGAAACCATGTATCACTTTTCCAACCCGTAACAAGCTCAGGGGTATCATCTCCAATGTCTCCATCTTCAAGTCCTGGGTGCACTGTGACTTGACCTGCGACAACATCCGGAAAACCATCTGGCCCTATGTTACCCATACGGTAAGTGCTTTTGTTTTCTAAAATAGCTGAAGCTACTTCTGGGTCAACACTGAACTCACCAAAAGGTGCGATCGTGACTTTGCCGTCTTCAAGATCATTAATGACCTCTTGA
The DNA here is from genome assembly GCA_027061425.1 of Helicobacteraceae bacterium. GTDB lineage: Bacteria > Campylobacterota > Campylobacteria > Campylobacterales > Sulfurimonadaceae > Sulfonitrofixus. Next base: position 865 of record JALSUN010000006.1, on the reverse strand, counting down.
GCAATCCAAACGTGTGTTCTTGTGTCGAATGCAAGTAGAGAAGAGCCTGCAAGCAGCAGGGGAAGTAAGATCTTTTTCAAGGGCACCTCTTATAATATTTATAGCAGTAGATAATTATACTGTCATGGATAATATTTAATTATACATCATAGCCTATAAGAAGGAAATTAACTGCTGTTTAATTACTGGTTTAGTGGACGATAATGGATATTTTGTACGTCTAGTTTCTTTAAGGTTTGTTCAGATAATTTCTTTTTAAAATGCTTCCAATTTTTTGATTTCTCTTGAGACCAAGCGATTTGTGAAAAGGCCAAAGCCCTTGGCCAGACGAGATAATCAGCGGTTTTTTCATCAAAAGCACGTTCACTCCAGAGACAAGTATGGATACCTTGAAACTTTTTTCTGTTTCTGACTGAGATGTTAGAGTGTAACGGTTGGTAACTATAAACCTTTTTTGTTGAGATGGCACCAGCCCAGGTATGCCCTGGTTCGCCTCTTTTTTTAATATATTGTTGGTCGAAGTAGAGGTATTGGGCTGGTGTGGCTATGGTGTGGCGTCCTTTTTCAAGCAGGCGTGTTGTCTGTTTAGTACCTTTCCAAGCCATAAAGATACTCTCATCTCTTAGATTGGCACCACTTTGTGCCGCCTCTTGCCACGCTACAAGTGTACGGTGGTGTTTGCGTAAAAGTTGGTCTACTCTGTTTAAAAAGTAGGCTTGAACATCATGCTGGGTTTCAAACCCATCTTTCTTCATGAGTCTCTGTACAGTGGGTGAGCCACGCCAAGCCCCTTTAGGCACTTCATCACCGCCTAAGTGGATGTAAGGGTAGGGGAAGAGTTGGGTGAGCTCTTTTAGCACTTCAT
>JALSUN010000005.1 GCA_027061425.1 Helicobacteraceae bacterium | reverse complement strand
AAACGGATCTTGTTGTTATGGTAGGTTCGCTCTAAAAACTTTATATTTTCATGTTTAAAGCTTTCTAGCTTCTCTTCATGCTTTTTCATGATAGAGATATACTGCTTGGTCAAAGCGTTTTTGTCTTTAAGACCTGCGTAACCGATCTCTCTTGCATTAATCCCTAGATGGTTAGCGATGATACTAATAGCATCCCATGTGGCCAGGTTCTTTTTACGCATGTGGATTACTAAATGCTCACCTTCTCCACTAAACTCATAAAGAGGGACTTCGTCTACCACAAAGTCGCGTGGGTTTTGTCGAAAATGAAATGCTATCGGAGTGTGAGAAAGTGCGTAAAATCTGTCCATGAATATCCTGTATATTTTGAGGTCTCTAACGAGACTGTTTAAAAATGATGTGCTTTACAGCGGTTTTTATAACTGCCGCGCTTGGCTTTTGCAAAAATGTGTAGAGGTGTACGGTTTTTAGCCGCAAGACGTATGACCTTTTTACGGTTTCGGGCACTAAAGCCCACTAACATCTCATACTCTTCACCACTACACAAAACATTTTTGTCTAAAGGTTTTAATAAGTGCAATCCTACCTTATTTATACTATGAAGCCGCTCAAAATCACTGCCTAATCCGTCAGATATATCCATCCCACAACTAAGTGAGGCTGTGACATCCTCTATAAATGCCACTCTTAATGCACTACCAAGAAATTTTGAATTGGCGTGTACTGTAGCGCCACTAAGCAAGTAACGTAAGGCTTTTGCACTTTTTCCCAAGGTTCCAGTATAGGCCAGATAATCACCTACTTTAAGACCTTTTCTTGTTAAAGGTCTTTTAGTATGAGAAATCATGGTAATAGAGATATCGAGTTTGTTGTTAGAGACGGTGTCCCCACCTATAATCTCTAGTCCAAATGCATCTGCTGCTTGTTGAAAACCACTTTGTAAATCGCGTAAGTCTTTAAGACTATAACAAGAAGGGATCCCTACACTGAGAAGAGCATACTTTACTTTTGCATTCATAGCAACTGCATCAGAGATGTTGACTAACATAGCTTTGTATGCGATCTGTTTCAGGCTCATCCACGAACGTCTGAAATGAACATTTTCGTTAAAGGCATCACTGCTGTAAACCAACTGACCAACTACAGCACCGTCATCACCAATATACTTACTATGGTTAGAAAATAATTTTATAAAGTAGCTCTCTTTATTCACACCGGCTCTTTTTTTTGGTATTTTATCTAAATCTCAGAAGACTCTCCATAAATAGGTACTTTTTTAAGTCCTACTTAACCTCTTTAACAATAAAATGTACTTTAACATAAACTCACGCACAATTAACAAGGTCTTTTAATGAACGCAACTTTTTCTTCTATTTTTTCTACAATCAAGCAACATAATTTTCTTCTTTTTATTCTTTCTCTACTGCTTGCCTTTAGTATACTTAGCGAGTTTGCATCATTTTATAAACTAGAGAACCTGCATAACCAGAAAGAAACTGCTGCAGAAGTCTACAATTTAGGTCGAGAAGATCTCGACCTCACCAACATACAATTTCGTGGTAAAAATACACTATTACGACACGAAGGTAACGCACTCCTTCTCTTCTACACTTACGATTACTTAAATAATCTCAACAACAAAGTTGCCTACCAAAATGAAGTCACCAAACTTCAAAATAGTATTAAGAGGTTCAACCAAGCAGCATCAGATGCTTACACACAAGAAGAACTTACACAAGAAGAGATAAATGTGAGACAGTTGGCATTTGAAAAAAGTTATCATGATCTCATCACGCAGATAGATGCCATGATAGAGAACAACTATCAGTATGAGATATTACGTTTTAAAATACAGTTAGCACTTTCAGCTCTTTTACTTCTGCTTACTTTTTTATCACTTATCTGGATTCCTCGTAAACTTAGCAGTGTTGTCAAGCAGTTTGAATCCCTTCAGGCTGGTGAACAAAATGAATCACGTGCAGCAAGTGTTAGAAGTACAAAAAGTGAAACAGCGATCAACCCTGCTTATATAGATGAGGAGAGCGGTATTCATAACCATAAAGGGTTTATGTATGAGGCATCAAATAAAAAAACACAAACACTAGGTAACTACAGTGCCATCTGTATCTTTGCTATTGATAACCTCAGTACTATAGAGACTAAGATGCCTTCAGAATTCACACAAGCGCTTATTAAAAAAATGGCCTTCATGCTGACGCTTTATCGTGCACACAATGATGTCATAGGGCGCATAGAACATAACCAGTTCGCAATTTTTATCTCAAGATCAGACAAGGCCAGCGCCGTTAACGACTGTGAACTTATTCGTAAAAGCATCGAAGAGACTCCTTTTAAGACTAATGATGGTCGTGCTGTAAAAATTACGATCAGTGGTGGTTTTGTACAGAAAATGTCAACACAGAATCTTGAAGAGATCATGGGCAAAGCGAACAAGGTACTTGCGATGTCTATCCAACATGGTGGAAACCGTATCGCACAACTTAGAGACAAAAGTACTGCCCTCAAATAGCATTTAGAGTTGCTACTTATATTCCCACTCTAGCCACTTTGGCTTCAAATTACACACACTTTACGCCTGACTTTTTCACCTTTAAACTTATACACTAAAATTAACGCTATAATCGCCTTTAACTATAGGTGTGCCACGATCACTTCCAACTGATTACATAATCATTATGTAGTGAGTTGGAAGTGCTTTACAAACACTCTATCACTCTATTGAAGGACGGTTAATGAGTATTACTATTCATACTTATGATGCAGTTATTGTTGGGGCGGGTCTTGCTGGTAATGCAGCAGCACGTGAACTACAAAAAGCTGGCAAAAAAGTTGCAGTTATCACAAAACTACACCCACTACGCTCACACTCAGGTGCAGCTCAAGGCGGTGTTAATGCCGCATTTAGCGACGAAGACAGTGTTGAACTACACGAATTTGACACGGTAAAGGGTTCTGACTACTTAGCAGACCAAGATGCTGTTGAGTTCATGTGTCAAAATGCTCCTGAAACCATTCGCTGGGCTGAACGCATGGGTGCTGTCTTTTCTCGTCAAGAGAACGGTATGATCGCACAACGTCCATTTGGTGGACAGTCATCTCCACGTGCCTGTTATGCAAAAGACCGTACCGGTCTGACGCTACTACAGACAATGTATGAGCAAGCATTCCGAGAAGGTGTTGAGTTCTGGGACGAGTACTATGCTGCTGATATTCTTTATGAAGATGGAAAAGCTTACGGTGTTGTTGCCTTTAACATCCGAAACATGGAGAAGATCATCATCAATGCTAAGTCTGTTCTTTTTGCAACAGGCGGTTATGCACGTTCATTCAAAATCAACTCGAATGCACACGCCAACACAGGTGACGGTCTAAGTATCGTTGCACGCCATGGTCTTCCTCTCGAAGATATGGAGTTTGTTCAGTTTCACCCATCTGGTCTTTCAGGTAACGGTGTACTGATCTCTGAAGCAGCACGCGGTGAGGGCGGACAGTTGATCAACTCTGAAGGTGAACGCTTTATGAGTAAATACGCACCTAACGCTATGGAACTTGCCTCTCGTGACGTTGTTGCCCGTGCGATTATCCAGGAGATTCGTGAAGGTCGTGGTGTCGGTCCTCGTAAAGATGCAGTCTACATCAACCTTGTTCATCTTGGAAAAGATTTGATCATGGAAAGACTTCCTGAACTTCGCGAACTTGCCATCACATTCCTGGGTCTTGACATGATCAAAGAGCCTATCCTCATCTCTGCAACTGCACACTACTCTATGGGTGGTATCCCTTGTGACATTGACGGACATGTTCGTAAAAACAACACCGAGTTTGTAGAAGGATTCTACGCTGCTGGTGAGTGTTCTTGTGTCTCTGTTCATGGTGCGAACCGTCTGGGTGCCAACTCTGTTCTTGAAGCAATGCTTTTTGGACGTTTTGTTGGTAAGTCTATGGTTAAAGACATCGATGGTATTGAACTTAAAGTGGCTACTGAAAAAGATGGCGAACGTATGAGCACTGAGATGGAGTGGGTTCTGACTAACAACGGTACAGAACGTGTTCCTCATCTTCGTCATGAGCTACAACAAGGTATGACTGACAATGCTGGTGTTTTCCGTACAGAAGAGACACTTAAACTACAAGTCGAAAATGTTAAAGCACTCCGCGAACGTTATAAAAACATCCGTATCGACGACAAGTCTAAGATCTTTAACACAGAACTTCAAGAAGCGATCGAGTTTGGTCACATGCTTGACTATTCACTCTTCATCGTTGAGTCTGCGTTAGCACGTAAAGAGAGCCGTGGTGCCCACTACCGTGAGGACTTCGACAAACGTGATGATGAAAACTTCCTGAAGCACACTATGGCTTATATGGATAACAATGGCGAGATCACGCTTGACTACATGGATGTCGTTCTTGGCAAACATGAGCTTATGGCTAGAACATACTAAGGAGACGAGATGGATAATAATTCAATCACAACAAAAGACGTCACATTTAAAGT
>JALSUN010000004.1 GCA_027061425.1 Helicobacteraceae bacterium | reverse complement strand
TTCCAAAATCATTTCACTAAACCCTCAAAAAATGGAAGGCAAAAAGTGAAACGACTGGAAGGCAGTTAGTGAAATAGGTGGAAGGTAAAAAGTGTTTTAGGTGGAAGAATGTTTGTGAATTTTACAAGTGTAGCGTACATAGAGATCATCCCCAGACCTACACCAATGGACGATATATCGCACTGGCTAGATATCTTTGCCAATGGCGTGACCAAACATTTGAACAAAGCGCAGTTTGAGACTTTTAAACAAGAGTGCCGAGAGATTTTAAAAGAGACTATCTATACAGAAAAAGAAGGATGGATGTTGGATTATAAACGCTTGAGAGTCAAGGCAATTAAAGCATGTTAAACTTTTGCAGTACACTTATATAGACCAAAAACAGAGAGCAGGCATTAAGAGATCAACGATTGACTCAGGATTCTGCCAACAGAGCGATACGAAGCAGGATTTGTTTAAAAAAACGTTACAATTCGGCCTCTGGACAAACCAGAAATTTTGAGTGGGTCAATAATAAAACCCTTATAAGGTAGAACCATGCCACCAAACTTAGACACCTCATCTACCGGACTTAATGTCCTACTTTTAGTTGTACTTTTTGCTATCTTCTTTTTTGTACTTAAAAGTAAAAAGAGTGATGACACTGAAGATAAGAAATAATCTACTTCTTCACCTCACGCCCTATTTTACCTTCGACAGAAGCTATCTTGCTCTTGAGACGGTTGGACTTACCTTTTCGTATGTCAAACTTTAGTGACGAATAGACACGCTCACAGTCGCCTAAGGCTTCATAAGACTTTTCTATGATGTCTAGAGCCTCACGCATGGTCTCGGTCTCTATGATCGTCCCCATAGGTGTTAACTGATAAGCAGCACCACTTTTGTCGATCATATCGATGATCTTACTCACAGAAGCCGAAACCCCTGCTCCTTCTCTACCATCTGCACTTGTAGGAAACATCGCAAATTCCAGTAATACTGACATATAAACTCCTCACTCTTAATATTATATGTCAGATTATAGCGCTCTTGTTTAAAAGTTATATTTTGGAAGCAGAGACTTTAGTCCTGCCTAAGTTAGCATCTCAGACAATAGAGACTTTTTACAGATCATCCGTATAGATTCCTATCTGCTCTTTTTTCAAAAAGTCGGGATTGACCGTAATATAGCGGTTGATCTGTTCGAGTATCTCTTCTATTTCTAAT
>JALSUN010000003.1 GCA_027061425.1 Helicobacteraceae bacterium | reverse complement strand
ACAGCTTCTCTTCCTGCTGAAGTTGTTGCGCAAGGAGTTATTGTAGATAAGAAGAGTCCCTCCATCGTCTGTTTGATTACCATTACAGGTGACAAACGTTACGATGCCGCTTTTTTATCTAACTTTGTAAACATTAATGTCCTTGATGAAATAAAAAGAATTCCCGGTGTCGGAAAAGCAGAGAATATGGGTGAAAAGAAATACGCCATCCGTGTCTGGCTCAATCCCGATAAAATTAAAGCCATGGGACTCACACCACTTGATGTCATCAATGCTATTAAAAGCCAAAACAGACAGGCTTCCATCGGTAAAATTGGAGGCATGCCAAGTTATGACAATCAAAAACAGGAGTTTACACTTACAACAGAGGGTCGTCTCAGTGATGTCAGAGAGTTTAAAAACATTGTCTTAAAACATAAAAAAGATGGCTCTTTAGTCTACCTGAGCGATGTCTCTCGTGTTGTTCTAGGAAGTGAAAGTTATGATTGGAACGCAATATCAAACCAACAGCCAACAGGTCTCATAGGTGTCTACCAACTTGGTGATGCCAATGCTTTGGACATCAGAAAAGCAGTTCAAAAGACTATGGAGCGACTCCAAAGACGATTTCCTGACGGTGTGAAGTGGAGTATTCCTTACGATACGACAAAATATGTAAAAGTTGCCATTGACAATGTTGTCACCAACCTTTTCATGGCAATCGGACTTGTAATTCTCATCATTTTTATCTTTTTAGGTTCATGGAGACCGACTATTATCGCCTCTGTTGCGATTCCGGTATCACTGATTGGCACCTTCGCCATCATGCAGATGGCGCATGGTTTTTCCATCAACTTTTTAACACTTTTCGGGCTCATTTTGGCCATCGGTATCGTTGTTGATGATGTTATTTTGGTTGTTGAGAATGTTGAAGTTATCATGGAAAAAGAGCCTGATTTAACAATTCCGCAAGTCGTTAAAAAATCAATGATAGAGCTCATTGGTCCCATCATTTCTACGACACTTGTACTTGTTGCTGTTTTTGTTCCAGTATCTCTGCTTCCGGGTATTACAGGAGCACTTTATCAACAGTTTGCACTCACCATCTCTTTTGCTGTTATCATCTCTTCACTCAATGCCCTTACTCTCTCTCCAGCACTGAGTGCTATCATCATAAAAAGAAGAAAAAAAGGTCAGGAGAAGTTTATCTTCTTCAAAAAATTTGATGA
>JALSUN010000002.1 GCA_027061425.1 Helicobacteraceae bacterium | reverse complement strand
ATATTACACAAGAAGATCTGCACGCATTTTTACTGTTGGCTGGTGGCTTTTTTATACTCTATTTCCTACCAGACATGATGATAGGGCCATATGCTATGTTTAACCCCTATAAGACATGGTTTATGGTGATGATCATTTCGGGAATCTCTTTTGCAGGTTATGTGGCGATTCGTGTGCTGGGAAGCAAAAATGGCATATTGATGACCGGTGCTTTAGGTGGATTGATCTCTTCTACAGCTGTTTCTATCTCACTTTCAGGCATTGCCAAATCACATAGACAACACAGTAAAAGCTTTGCGGCAGGCATCATTATGGCCTGTACTCTGATGTTCATCCGGGTACTTCTTGAGGTGATCATCTTGGATATCTCACTGTTGAGCAGACTACTACCTGCTTTTGCAGGAGCTGCCCTGTTTGGCGCACTCTATGGAATCTATCTATATCGGGACTCAGAACACTTCACCATTGATCCCAAAAAGACGGAGTATATGAAAAACCCTCTGCAGATCAGTACCTCATTGAAGTTCGGTCTGCTGTTTGGTCTGATCTATGGCATGATCAAGGTAGTCTCTGTTCACTTTGGTGACATCGGTGTCTATTTGGTCTCTGGGCTCTCTGGTATTACCGATGTAGATGCGATCACCCTTTCTCTTTCTACTATGGCGCATGATGAGACCTTAGTCATACAGGTCGCACTGTTGGGTATTGCCTTAGCATCTGCTGTCAACACAGTTGTGAAAACTATTATTGTTTACTACATAGGTGGTGTGGAAGTAGGTACCTTGATGTTACGTTACAGTCTGATCGTTCTTATCACTATGGGTATGGGTGTTTGGAGTATACCACTGTTTGCACCGTAAGAATGTACCTCTTTTAGTTGACACTGTTTTGACATATATAAATGAGGTAAATTACTGATACTAATTTAGAAAAAAGACCAACTTTTTAAATCCTTTTTCACTTTTAAAAGAATAGAGGAGAAATAACAGCACGCTTAAGTGTATAAGCTATAAAATTAAATGTATCACTACTCTTTGGATATGGAACATAAGTTATAGATAGGTTTTTAAAAAGTGTTACGAATCGGTTTTTAGAGATGCCCTTTAAATGTTTCGAAACTGAGTCACAGCGGTAACCCTTAAGACACATCCCTCTTTTATACTCATTAAAACAAACAATGGATGTGCAATGAAAGATAATATTTTTATGATA
>JALSUN010000001.1:27975-48123 GCA_027061425.1 Helicobacteraceae bacterium | reverse complement strand
GAACTTATCAATGCTTTTTCACTTACAAAAAGGATTTTACTCACGATCTCTTTATGCCCAACAAGACGGTCTCCCTTTTTTCTGGTCTGTGTGTTGAACAGTTGTAAGACCTGCTCTTCACCGTCAGCATAGACCCCTGTTTGAGCATTTGGACTCAAACCTACGGCATAGACCAAAAAACTGGTTTTTAAATGATAAGGTTCTTTATTAGTTTGATAAACAGCCACCCGTCTGTCTTCACCACCTGTAATAATGACCCCCTTGTGGTAAGCCACACTATAGACCTTGTCTACATTTTCAGACTCAAAAACAGCTTCGTTTTTACCGCTATGGACATCATAGAGTTTGATGCGTCCACTCTCGTCAGCACTCACCATCTTTTTATGGTCACTGCTTATACTGAGATCACACAAGGTACTTTGAGAGTTGGAGTTACTGTAAGTTTTATACCCTTCTGAGAGATTATAAAGTATAAGGTCAGAGTCGAAGGTCGCAAACACGACGCTGTTGTCATCGATAAAATGGGCTTCACTGATCAGGAGCTTCTCTTTAGCATTGATGATTTTAGTGAGTTTACCATCCTCTTCTATCCAGACGTCTCTAAAGTTATCATGAGACATACTAACGATTAAGGTCTTACCATGGAGGCGGTCTACTCGGTTAATCCGGGCTGGTATCAGTTCACCCCGTCCTGAACGTATAGGTTCTAGAGAAATCTGTCTGATCATCTTTTCACTGCCCAATGGGAACACATCCACATTTCCAGCATCTGTAGCAATATAGATCTTATCTTTATCTAAAACAAAATCTGTAATAAAGCCGGAGGTGTGAAGTTTGTAAAGAGGTGAGATGTTTTCTGCTTGTAAAAGTAAAGAGAGAAAAAAGAGGAAGGTGAGTAAACGTTTCAAAAGAGAGACCCTTGGCCGAAGCCAGGTTGGTTAGAGTGCTTTGTCTAATGCTTCTGCAGTAGTAACGAACTCAATCTTCTCTATTACAAAGTTGTTAAGATCCACAATCATGATCTCTTCTTTATGTGCTTCATTACGGTAGTTAGCAGCTTTTGCCTTGTCATCTATCACTAAAACCGTATGTTTAAAGTCTTTAAGACCTGGCATAATGAACATTGAACGGATCACTGACGGCGCACCACTTACATCGGCAACAAATACAGCATTGTGCTTACTCAAATAGTCTGAACCCTGCTTCTCAAAAAATTCATTACTCATATGTCCCATATCTTTTGAAAAAGCAAAGATTACTTTTTTAGTGTCAGCACTCAAAGTGTGCGGTTTTTCAAACTGATCGTTGAGTGTTAATGACTCTAAAGATTTTCCAACTACGACCTGAGGGTCAACAGGTGCAGTGACCTCATCAGAACACCCTAAAAAAGAGAGAGACAACAGTAACGCTAACATAATATTTTTCATAAATACTCCTAAAATGATGTGTAATAGTACAATAACTATAGAGGTATGTAAAACATAGTGTTATGAACTTAGTCTGACTTAAGGACGGAGATAAGAATGAGTAGCAATGTCATTCCTGCGAAGGCAGGGATCCACGAGTTTATTACTCTTAAACAGTACTTTTCAAGAAACAGTAACTCGTGGACTCCTGTCTTCACAGGAGTGACGAAAGAAGGTACTACTGTAAAGAATGACCTTGTGATGCTGAGTGTTTTTTAAGTTGCTATCCAAAAATAGGTGATGATGTTAAGGATCACCCACTGAACACCTGCAAAAGCTATGGTACCCATCACATTACCAAACTGACAACTTGTACACTGTTTGAACTTCACGGACTCATAATACGCATATATGGCATAGAGTATGACAATAGGAACAACTAAGGTTAAAGCGATTTTGTCAAAAAGAAAGAGACCATTTAAAATACTACTGTCCTCTGTAAACAAAGGGACTAAAAAACTTATCCAAACCAAAAGCATGACGTATTTATAAGCCTGTTTAATGTAATCACGAACAAAGACCGTAGGACAACTACTGTTACTGCTCTCCACCAAACCTTCAGAGAGATGTTCACCAATACGTTGTTTCGTCTCCTTGTCAACCCTGTCTACAAAGGTACTACCGTAATTATAGTCGATATGATGTTGTAATATACGTGCTTTATCTCCTTCTACATCATCATAGTGTGGCGCACCATTTTCATCTTCATAAAAGATCTTGATCTTTTCATGGCGGGGAACATCAACACTGATACCTTCATAATAAGGCGTGCGTTCAGTCTCTGTCTTTGTACCTTCATGACCAATAATACGTAAATTGATATAGGGATTGTATGTGCCATCTTCTTTAAGCACAATCACTGCATACTGTATGCCGATCTGTATGGCGCTTAAAGCTTCAAGATCATTAGCCTTCATCGTGTCTATGAGATCGGTAATGATGTTGTTAAGAGAGTCATCAAAAAAACGGATGTTTCCAGAGATAAGACGGATACGTTCATCAGGGTAAGTAAGAAGATCTAAGACCATACATGAGACCTTTTAATATAGAAAGTACTTTGAAAAATGCTACTTATAACAGTTGTCAAAATGCTTTAATTGTGTCAGGGCAGATGCCCTTGGACTAGTGACTTTTACTGACGACAATCAGCATTTTAAGATTGATCGCTACAAAGCGAATAAATTGCCAGATAACATTGGTACGCATCGCTTTTGCGAATGAACCTGGTAACATTGTTGTCTCTGATTGCTCATTTCTTGAAAAATTAATCTCTTCTTGTTTTACTGCCATAGTTTTTCCTTTTTATATATTTTTATTGCAAAGGGACATAACCCTTTGACTAGCTTATATGTAACTTTTTGACTACTCAGGAATCAGAGTCCAGCCTGGCTTGAGCTGTGCTTTATAGATAAAGAGGTGGTGTAAGATATGCTTAATCCAGTGTCCTGCAAGACCGATCTCACCAAAGGTATAATCCGTGTCACGACCTGTTCCCGGATACTTTTCAAAGTCAGGAACAACAGGATAAACCGTCATCGCTGCTGCGGTACCTGTTGTCAGACCCTTACCTGCAGATGCCACACATGCTGCACCCATTTCAGCCATAGAAGCTTCATGAAGTTTGGCACTTTCACCTTTTGTCATCAGATCACAAACAGAGTGTGCTACTGCTTTACCGATGATACCAGAAGGCATACCCGTACGTGGAGGTGTCGGGTTAATCGGCGTACCGTTTGGTGAACTCATCGGCTTAGAGATGATGTGTGGTGGTGCAAAGGCAATACCACAAGCAAACATATTGTTATAAGTCGGATTTTGGTACGTACGTGGCCAGTCAGAAGCTTTCCAGTTCTCATAAGCGCCTGCATCATACTTCGCATCGACTTTCATAAAACCGTTTGGCGCGAAAACTGTGCCTGTAATGTCAGAACCATCTTTAGCGTAAGCTTTAAGACCTACACCTGCAAATGGTGGAATTAACATCGCAAAGTCAAAGTTCTCTTTACCGGTTGTTCCATCAAGTAGTTCATAGTCGATGCTGCCTGCTTCTACTTTAGAAACGTGTGCACCAATCATCCAGTCAACACCACGCTCAGTGTAAAGTGACTCAGAGAAGATTTTAGAACTTACAACATAACCGCCCACTTTCATGTGCAGTCCACCCATACCAAAGTCACCAAGGAAAGACTCATTAGAGATCCACTTAATGTCTGCCATATCACGAACACCCGCTTTTTTCAGCTCATGCTCAATGTTAAAGATGTATTCGAACGCTGCACCCTGACAAGTACACATACCATGACCGGTACCTACAAGGAACTTTTGACGCTCTCCTTTTTTCATCTTCTCAATAGATTCTAAAAGTTTGTGGTTAGCATGTTCTGCATGATCTGCCGTACAGACTGAAACAGTATGTTCACCAAGTTGAGAGCCTTCACCTAGACCAGGTGTTGCACCAAAGTTAAGTTTAGGTCCCGTAGCATTAATAACATAGTCATAAGTCACATCTTCACTTGTGCCTTCTTTACCTTGACCTGTATACTCTATAGTCACAAAAGGTTTTGTCTCCGTTTCACTGCCCTCAGGGTTTAGTGAGACCGCTTTAGCTTGTTTATAAGTGATACCTGCTTTTTTGTAAACAGGGTCAAGATCAAAGGTTACTTCCTCTTTACTCATCTGGCCAACACCAACCCAGATGTTAGAAGGAATCCAGTTCCATTTTGCATTAGGCGTTACCACCACTACTTCATGAGAATTACCCAGCCACTTTGCAGCAAATGTCGCGGCTGTATGTCCTGAGACACCACCACCTAAAATTACAACTCTAGCCATACGCTCTCCTTAGTTTCAATATATATTATTATTCTAGCTAGACTTTAGCCTAAAAGCATCACATAAATATCACAAAGTGTTAATTCGTCATTTTTTCGTCAACTATTGCTACTATTACGCCACCAGCTAAATACCCAAAAACTCAAGAGCTCTATAAGAGGTGAGATTCAAGCGAAGAGAGATGAAGAGCTAGCTATAGCTAAGTCGAAGCTCTATTTGTTTGAAGATTGCCTCTTATAGAGCTCCCCGAAGGGTGAGAATACTTGTGCACATACTCTGCGTTAGACAACCTTCACCGTAGCTATGGCTACGCTAAAGAACATCTGCCTTGATTATGCACAAAATTACCCTCATTGAGATTTGGGTATTTAATTGGTGGTGTAATGGTTAGTAGTTTATTTTAATCTACAATCTTTTTAACCAATTCATAGACATTAGAAGAGAGTTCCTTCTCATTGAGTATAATTTCTAAAGCGTCTTTCATCAAAGATTTATTGGTTGCGTTGAGTCTGCTGTAACTTCTAAAGGCTGTAGTGAGTCCTGCAGCGATTTGTGGGTTTATACGGTCAAGTTCTATCACCTTCTCTGCTAAAAATGCGTATCCGTGTCCAGTCGGCGCATGAAAAGCTACTGCATTACGGGCAAATACACCGATGAGGGCACGTACTAAGTTAGGAACTTTTATATCGTAAACAGGATCATTTTGTAGATCTTTCACGCGTTCTATCGTTCCCTCGCGACCTGAAGCTGAAAGGACAGAGAGGTACTTGTTCATCACTAATGTGTCTTTTTTATAACGTTCATAGAAGTGACTGAGTCTCTCTTGAGCCTGAAGAGGTGCATAGTTTTCTAAAAGGTCCAAGGCAACAATGCGGTCTGTCATGGTGACACTGTCATCATATTGACTAGAGCACAGGTTGATAACAGTCTCATCTTCCAAGACCATCAAAAAAGACATAACTGCATTTTTAAGTGCGCGCGCACCCATATTCTTAGCATCAAGTGTACTATTTTGTGGATGATGATGCTCATTATAGAGTGCCAAAAGTTCTGATCTATACTTTGTAGCGATAGTGTGTTTGATGATATGAAGGGCTTTAGACAGTGGTGCTACATCTATCTCGTCTTGTTCTTGCATCAAAATAGAGAGCGTTGGTAACTCCAACATCAAGGCTTTAGACTCTAGACCTAAGTCAACATCTTTTAAAATCGTCTCGAAATTTTGAATGTAAAGGGCATCTACCTCGCCATTTTCTACAAACATATCTATAGCACTCATAGCCGCTTTTTGAGTCGCTTCATAACGAACAAAGCCATCTTTAGCATGTTGCATCAAAAAAGCATGGTCTGCATTTTGATGTTCTATTTTAAATGGCGCAGTAAAGTTGTTGTTGATAGAAAGTATAGGTGTTTCTTCTACATTTTCAAATACAAAACGTGTCCTTGTCTCTTGTATAATAAGCAGGTCTCTAGAGAGCAGTGTCTGACTTTTATCATCAAGCACATAACTAAGTGGCACACCTTTTGCATTTAAGAGTGTAAAGCCCAGAGGAAAGTAATAGGGTAGTTGCTGTTTCCCTGCAACATTATTTGGAATCACCTGCTCCAGGTCAAGCACATAGGTACTGTTTTCTGCATTATAATGTTCATTCACTATTAAAGTCGGAGTGCGTTCTTGATCGTACCAGCGTTTGAAATGCTCCAAGTCAAAACCGCCCTGTTCATGCATGGCCCATAAGAAATCCTCTGTTCTCACCGCCTGGGCATCAAAAGTTTCAAAATATAGGTCCATCCCTGCTCTAAACTTCTCTTCACCTAAAAACGTATGAATCATACGAATGACTTCTGCCCCTTTTTCATAGACAGTAGCCGTGTAGAAGTTGTTGATCTCCATATAGCTTTTGGGTTTTATGGGGTGGGCAGTAGGGCCAGCATCTTCTACAAACTGACGCTCACGAAGGGCTTTGACATCACTGATACGCTGTACGACTGCATCGTTCATGTCTGCACTGAAGCTTTGGTCTCTAAACACCGTCAGACCCTCTTTTAGTGTGAGTTGGAACCAGTCACGACAAGTGATGCGGTTGCCCGTCCAGTTATGAAAGTACTCATGGGCGATCACACTCTCTATACCCATAAAGTTTTGGTCCGTCGCAGAGTCCTCGTCTGCTAAGACATAATGAGAGTTAAAGATGTTGAGTCCCTTGTTCTCCATCGCTCCCATGTTAAAACTGTCCACGGCAACAATATTATAGATGTCTAGGTCATACTCACGTCCATAAACCTCTTCATCCCATTTCATAGACTTTTTCAAAGAGCGCATGGCATGTGTACATTTTGAACCATTACCTTCATCTACATAGATGTTAAGAGCAATCTCTCGACCACTCATTGTCTTGAAACTATCACTGACCACCTCCAAGTCACCTGCTACGAGTGCAAAAAGGTAAGAAGGTTTGGCAAAAGGATCTTCCCATTTGGCCATATGACGCCCCTCGGCGTAGACTTCAGTCTCTACTAGGTTTCCATTACCTAAGATAACAGGGTAACGCGTGGTCTGAGCAATAATCATTGTAGTAAACGTAGACATGTTATCAGGTCGATCTATAAAATAGGTGATATGTCTAAAGCCCTCTGGCTCGTTTTGTGTACAGAGAATGTCACCTGAACGGTAGAGACCTTCTAAGGTTGTATTTTCATCAGGAAAGATTTTTGTCACGATTTGTAGAACAAACTGCGCTTTATCACACTGAAGCGTCATCCCCTTTTCATCACATTCAAACGCATCTTGCGCCTTAACATCGTCTATCTTTACGCAGAGAAGTTTAAGTCCTTCTCCCTGTAAAAAAAGAGTCTGTTTTGTAGGATCATTTCTTGTGATTTGCATACGGTTAATAACCATGGTATGGTCATCAAAGATTTCAAAAGTCAGATCACAGTGAGTGATATGGTGAGAGTGGGGTTGGTATTGATCAAGATAGATGGTGTTTTCAGAGTGCATAAGAGTCCATAATTTTTCAAAATCATACCACAGGCATATAAATCATAAAGAAGTATGTATTACTTTTATGTTCTTTCTTAGTCAATCTTATGTAACATAACTCAATACTTCCTAAAAAGGTGACAGATGTCAGACACTTTAACCATGGCCAAACAACCCATTGTTGATCTTAACAACAACACTATAGGTTATGAGTTTTTCTACCGTGATGATCAGGGAAACCGTAACTTTACCGATCCAAGATTTGCAACTTCATCCGTCTTAGTCAATATCCTTAACCAAGTGGGTGTCGATAACTCCATTGGTGATGCAAAAGCTTTTATCAACATCAGTGGTGATCTTTTACTCACCGATATCATGGCCAACCTTCCTAAAGATCTTTTTGTATTTGAGCTCTCTGCTGATATTCATATGGGAAACAAAGAGATCGCAAACTTAGAACAGTTGCACAAAAAAGGGTATATCTTTGCCCTCGACAATGCACGATTTGATGAGAACTACATGAGCAACTTCGGTCCCGTTCTGCCATTTATACGCTATGTAAAGTTTGACACCGTACAGACAGACATAGAAGGACTTTATGAGCATATCACGCTTTTTGCATCCAAGATCCTCATCGCACAGAAGATAGAGTTTCAAGAGGTATTTGATGCTTATAAAGATTTGGGGTTTCAGTATTTTCAAGGTTATTTCATCGCTGATATCCATACTACCGAGCAGAATCGTCTTGACCCAAAACACCTTGGTGTCATCCGTATTTTTAACATGTTACAGTCTGCGTACCGCATCGATGATATCACCAAAGAGTTTGAAAGGCACAATGAACTCACCTTGCAACTTTTACAGTATGTCAAATCCATTCCAGGATTTGACAAGAGTGGTACACCAAGTATCCAGGAGATCATTAAGCGTGTAGGTACTGAAAAGCTGATGCAGTGGTTGATGCTCATCATCTATTCACGTTCAAGTAGAACAGTAGAGACAACCAAAAACCAATACTCCATACTTATTCAAAACCGCATCGACACAATGCTTGGTATCTTGGACAAGATCACCGTAGACAACAAAGAGACTCTTGTTGGTCAAGCGCGCCTTGTTGCCCTTTTATCCCTTATGGAAGATATCTATGATGTAGAACTCAGTAAGACCCTAAAAGATTATGACCTAGACTCTGCAGTTGAAGGCGCACTTATAGGGCGTGATGGTATCTTAGGAAATCTACTCGCCATCGCTATTACTATTGAAGATGGCAACTTTGCTACTATGCAAGAGTTACTTGAAAAACTGAACCTAAAGGTAGAAGATATAGAAGATATATTGAACAAAAGCCTTGATGCCAGCAAAGCATAACATACCACTCCCTTATCTTGCACACTATAACGAGACACTTTTGTCTCAAGTGCGCAAACTCATCACTGACAAGAACTTACCCGATTTTTTACGTCAAAAATATCCACAAACTCACAACTATAAAACGGACAAGTCTCTCTACACTTATGTCATGCGCTACAAAAATGATTTTCTAAAAAAGAGTGCCCCACTCTCAAAAGTACTCTATGATGGTAAAATTCATGTCATTAATAGTGCATTAGGTACCCACACCTTTACTTCACGTGTTCAAGGTTCTAAACTAAAATCCAAGAACGAGATTCGTATAGCAACTCTGTTTAAAGAGGTACCAGAACCTTTTTTAAAGATGATCGTTATTCATGAACTTGCCCATTTTAAAGTCAAAGCACATTCAAAAGCTTTTTACAGTTTTTGTGAACATATGGAACCTAACTACCATCAGTTAGAGTTTGACACCAGGCTTTATCTCACTTGTGTTGAACATTTTGGTAAAATTTATAAGATATAGTGCTGAAGGAGCATCGATGTTTACACTAGAAGTAGGAATGATGGTCGCCTTTATTTTGGCCCTTGGTTTTAGTCTCTGGAAACTTTATGCTTTTATGCCTTCAAAACCTCTACAAGATGATGACACAACGCCTGAATCTACCCAAGAGTTGATGCGCCTGATGTATAGTGCCATCAAAGCAAAAAAACTGAACAAAGACCATATAGAAGCTCATATGAAAATGGACAGTACCTTTGATGAAAAACATTTTTGGCGTTTTAATGCCAACCGCCTTAACAAACTTCTAGACCAACACTTTTTAGAGAACCCAGAGCATAAAAGTATTGAAGACATCCATAAGGCCTTACAAAAAGAGAAGTAGCACTTATACACCCTACTACCTCTCTAAAACACACACTCTTATGAACACGCTAAAGAGTCTCGAAAAACTCCAGTTCGTGTGCTCTTAAAATTCTGATGTTATTAGTCGTTCCAGCCACCCCTACCGGATCACCCGCGGTCAAGACATAACACCCATCCCGTTCTAAGACTTCTTGAGAGAGTCCCTCTTTAACCACCTGTTTCATCATCTCATTCAGTGTACTTTGTTCTACTAAAAAGGCAGGTATCACACCCCAAACTATAGTCAAAGAACGGGCAATCCGCTCATCATGTATCACAGCTAAAATAGCCTTTTTAGGACGGTATCGTGCCAGTTTTTTAGCCGACTGCCCAGAGGTAGTGAATGCTAAAAGGGCATTAGCATTAAGGTTATTTGCCAACATCACGGCTGTCTCATCTATGATATCCATCTCATCATGCATCTTAAAGTTAGAGAACTTGTCATACTCATACATCTTTTCCGTCTCTCTTATGGTGTTGAACATGGTCTCAACCGCTAAAACAGGGTTTTGTCCTACAGCACTCTCTTCTGAAAGCATCACTACATCTGTACCATCAAGCACCGCATTGGCAACATCCGATATTTCCGCACGTGTAGCAGTCTCATTCTCTGTCATAGAGAGTAACATCTGCGTGGCAGTGATGACAGGCTTACTCATACTGTTAGCCTTTTGGATCACACGCTTTTGAATGGCAGGTACTTCATAGTAAGGCACTTCTATACCCAAGTCACCACGAGCCACCATTAATCCATCACTCACTGCAAGAATCTCATCTATGTTTTCAACTGCGTCAAACTTCTCTATCTTTGCAAAAAGTTGCTGATCACCACCGTTTTCATTGATGATGGCACGTGCTTTTAACATATCTTGCGCATTTTGAACAAAAGAGATGGCCATGAAGTCCACACCATGAGCAATGCCCCAAAGCATATCAGCACGATCTTTTTGGGTTAAGATTTCTATGCCAAGTTTGGTGTTTGGAAAGTTAACACCTTTGTTGGATGAGAGTTTGCCACTATTTTGCACCTCAGTTTTTACCACATTGCCAGCCTCTATCACTTTAGCACGTATGTTACCATCACAAAGATAGATGAACTCACCCACTTGCATCTTAGGCAGTATCTCACTTTTATTGATAGAGAGACTATAGTGACCTTGCGCTACCTTGGCACCCACAACTTCTTCTTGTATAAAGGTTAAGATGTCTCCTTTTTGAAGATGAAAAGGCTGTTCAAGTTTTCCAACACGAACTTTTGGACCACTAATGTCTTGTAATACCCCGACAATAAGACCCGTGTTAGCCATTGCCTCACGAATCTTTTTTAAAACCTCAGTATGATACGCGTGTGTACCATGAGAGAAGTTCATACGAAAAACATTCACACCGGCTTTTATAAGTGACTCAAGTTGAGAGAGTGTGTCTGATGCGGGACCTATGGTTGCTAGAATTTTGGTACGTTTTTTCATTTTAAGCCTTTAATCCCATCTGTAAGCGTATACATCAAAAAGATGATGCAAAGCTTCATACCGTGGACAATGGTGTATTTTAGCGAAGCTTAGCCACCCTATGGTTACAACAAAGAAACTTTTGTTAAAATGTCTTAATTCACTTCTAAAAGGAAGCCAATGCGTCTGAGTATAGACGAATACGCATCACGTTTTGATCTCTCCATAGAGACCGTGCATACGCAACTTCGTAATCGTGAAATTGAGTATAGTATAGAAGATGGTGTGGTCTACATACTCCTGCGTTCTGTAGAACCTCAGCAAACCAAAACAACTTCTGGTACTATTTTAGCCCTTTATCAAAAAGAGAACCATGAGCTTAAAGAAAAAGTTCATGAACTTGAGAGTAAGATAGACCGACTTATCAACGATAAAGAAGAGATGCTAAGAGATGAGCGTAGCCGTATAGAAACACTTTACCAAAACAAAGATGAGCAACTCAAAAATATATTGGAACTTATCCACACCAAACTAAAACTCTCTCAAAACACACCTATTTCTGCACCAAACCAAGAAGAGATCCAAATGACTGAAACAGATTTTAGTATGACAGAGACAGCACAATCTGAACCTGTCACTCCCCATAAGATCTCTTTACGCCAATACCTTAAAAATATAGGTTATGAAGCACAAGAGAGACGTCTCATTAAAAGACGATTTGCGGGTGCTTACGGTAGTGACATCCGTGTTCTGCAACATAATGGAGAGTTTTTCCTTGATCTAGGTAAGTTTGACTATAGCGACTTGCTTAAATTACATTAGGACTCTCAGCCTATTCTACAGCCCAAAATATAGGGGTTTGTGACAAATTTAAGCTTTTTATATCAAGATTTGCCTTATTTTCACAAAAAGAAGAAAACTTTAAGCTCTTTGAGTATAAAGTTGTCTTAGTTGAACCATTGAGCCCTTGTATAGGGCGTTTCTGGTATCAAACATCTTTTATAAAAGGGCATGAAACATGAATAAAGCACAATTCGTTGAACTCGTTCAAAAAAATGGTGATTACAAGACTAAAGTTGAAGCAGAAACTGCAATCAAAGCATTTACAGAAGCAATCACTGAGGCTCTAGTAGCTAAAGAAGATATCTCTCTAGTAGGTTTTGGTAGCTTTGTAGCAACACTACAAAAAGGTAAAAGTGGTAAAGTACCTGGTACTGATAAGACTTATACAACTCAGGACAAAATGGTTCCTAAGTTCAAAGCAGGAAAGTCTCTTAAAGACCGCGTTGCTGCTGGAAAGTAATCACTCTTTTGTTACGCGCTTGCGCGTAACACCTCTCTAAACTCCCCCTAAAACTTCTAATCTAACAGATGTACTCTAAACTTACGATTTTTCATCTTACCATCACGTAGTAACACAAAAGCATCATGCGCTTTTTCTCGCTCAACTGCCACATAAGAACGCATCGCTGTCACTGTAATGTTACCTATCTCACTGCCACTGATCTTTTTAGTCGCTGTAATCGCACCGACGATGTCACCAGGGCGTAGTTTGTCTTTTTTGCCACCATCTATTTTAAGTGTTGTGTACTTAGGAGTATAGAGTTCGTTGTGTTTAAGTCTTTCTACAGAACCATAGTTCACACCCTCACCTATCTCTGCTTCGATCTCTTCTATCTTAGAAGCTTCTCTCGCCGTGTAAAGTGTCTCAGCAATACCACTTTTACCTGCACGACCCGTACGACCAATACGGTGAACATACACCTCACTCTGTGTTGGCACATCATAGTTAATCACCAAGTCCAAGTCTTTAATGTCAAGGCCTCTCGCCGCTACGTCAGTCGCCACTAAAATCGAAGCACTGCCATTACTGAAGAGTGCTAAAACTTCTGTACGCTCACGCTGTTCTAAATCACCATGAAGTGCCAGAGCATAGAGCCCCATATCATTAAGGTAGTCACTCACCTCATCACAGGTCACTTTCATATTACAGAAGATGATGGTAGAGACCGCTTGATGATGAAGCAAAAGACTCAAAAGATCACGCTCTTTATCATTAACTGTCGTTTTATAGAAGTTTGCGCTAATATCAGGCTTCTCTTCACCGACTTCAACACTCACCCGTTTAGGATTTTTCATAATCGTTTTACTTAAAAACCCAATCTCATCAGGATAGGTTGCAGAAAAGAGCATCGTCTGGCGATCTCTAGGCATATGAGAGATGATCTGCTTGATGTCGTCTAAAAAGCCCATGTCTAACATACGGTCTGCTTCATCTAAGATCAGTGTATGAACATGAGAAAGGTCTAAAGTATCTTTACCTATATGATCTTGTATCCGTCCTGGTGTACCTACAATGATGTGGGCACCATGTTCTAAAGAGATACGTTGCGGGGTTAAGGGCATACCACCACACAGTGTCAAGATTTTGATGTTATGTTTGAAACGTGCCAGTTTACGTAATTCATTGGCCACCTGGTCTGCCAGTTCACGAGTAGGACACATAATTAGTCCTTGGATCTTCCACTTTTTAACATCTAGTTTGTGTAACATACCAAGACCAAAAGCAGCCGTCTTACCACTACCTGTCTTCGCCTTAGCGATGACATCTTCACCTGCTAATGTCAGAGGAAGGCTCTGTTCTTGTATGGCTGTCATTTCGGTGTAACCCATCTGCTCTAGGTTGTCTAACATGGCCTGTTCTAAAGGGAGGTTTGAAAATAATTTACTACTCATTGTACTTCTTTATAATGCCTAAAAATCTTCTGTTTTAGGATTTGGATGTGACATTATACTATCTCTGACGCAAAAGCATCTCTCAACATATAGGCAAGCTAATCATAATCAATTTTTTGGACAGTTAGATTTAGATAAACATTACACTAATGGTTAGAATTGACGCTTATAAAACCTACGATACATGCTCTACACGGATCATCTTACTGTTGTCACTGTTTTGCATTAAGATACGCTCTACACGTTCTTGCCAAAAGGTCCCAAAGGCTTTAATATCTTCAGCTTCAGCACTACCAGACATCACTTTTTGCATAAGAGGTTGCATGTCAGGTAGTGGTGGTACGACACTTGGGTTGTAAAAAACATCTACCGAAGTACCTGTGTCTACACGGGTAAAGCGACCACTAGAGTGTAGACCTGCATTAAACTCCATAAGTGAGTGGCGGGCAAACTTGCCATTAAGTCCTTTAAAGCCACTTTTATCTGTAGCCCCCGTCAGTTGTGAGACAACATTGCCAATCACACCGGCAACACCCTCCTCCATCGGCTCTTTGAAAGCCACTTTGATATTTCCACGAACTGGTGTCTCATGAGGATAAAGTGCTTTTAGTGCCTTAAGTGTCATTAAGTAAGCTCCCGCTACAGTAGGACAACTATGACCCGCTGCTTTCACGACATCCACATAATTAAAGGTCATCTCACCACCTTCAAAGGCACCTAAGACCATAGAGAGAGGGTCTTGAAGTGTAAGGTTCTCGACTTCATTAAAAAAAGTTGGGTAATTCATATTGTGCTTCCTCATAATTTTCGAAGAGTATAACAGAGATATTTAAAACGAGCATTGACCTAAGACAATTCTCTGTGGTTTATGCAACGCCAATACGTCCTTTATTACGCTCTTCTATCTCTTCCATAAGGAGCAGCTCTTCATACTTCTTTTTAATACGTTCTAAGGTTATTGTACCCGGGATCTTACGTGCTGCTATATAACCCACAACCTCATTTTCATCATTATATCGTGGTTCTATAAAAACATGTACCCAATAAAAAGCACCATCTTTTGTCAGGTTTTTAACATAACCATCCCAACGCTCTCCACGTTGCAAAGTCGCCCACATTTCACTAAAGGCAGCCTTAGGCATATCAGGGTGGCGTATCAGACTGTGAGCTATACCAACAAGTTCTAGTCTACTGTATCCTGTCATACTTGAAAACTTGCGATTTACAAAGGTAATAAAACCGTCTAAATCTGTTTCAGTAATCATATAACCACCATCGTATTGGATCTCTTCACCTGTTGGTATTGGACTCTTCATCATACACCCCTCTTAATATTTTTCATAATTTCATATTTTACGTGAAATTTAATAATATGTGATTATGTTATATTACTATAGTGTTACAAAAAATAAATTGAAATAGATTAAAAAATATTATATTATAAACAATCATTTGACCTATAATACTAAGAATCGTACTTGATTATGCACAGAATTATCCTCATCTATATTTGAGTATTTAGTTGATAGCGTAATATGATAAAATGCTCTTTATGAAAAGTCTACTGCTCTCTTTATTACTTACAACGCTTCTTTCAGCACAACAGGATGATTGGCATTTTGAACGTATTGGTATCTATCTTGAAAATGATGTTTTTTTTGACACGGACCTTGACTATACCGATGCCAGCAAGTTTTCGGCACTTCTCAACCGTACAGATCCTTCTAACACATGGTTGCACATTCCCTTTACCTCTCAACTAGAACGTACACACTTCATCTCTTTCTCTTATGTCAGACAGATGTTTACACCCGACGACATCAAAACCTCTGATTATATTAAAGAGGACCGTCCTTATGCTGGTTGGCTTTATGCAGAAGTCGGTCTCTACCAGACTTCTAGCAGACATCTTGATGCACTCGTTTTACAAGTGGGTATTGTTGGTCCAGCCTCGTATACTAAAGAGTATCAAAAAGTCTTTCACCAACTCATGAGTGCACCGGATCCTAAGGGATGGGGGCACCAACTCAACAATGAAGTCGGTGTACAACTTGACTATCAACATAAGTGGCGTTTTATTCCTGCTAAGTTTTTAGGAGTCTCTTCGAGTGTTATACCTTATGTCAGTGGGGAGTTTGGAAACATTGCTATTAAGGCAAATGCAGGCGCAAGTTTTCGTCTGGGCTGGAACGTCCCTAATGATTTTGACACCAGTACTATAGATGATGTAGGAGAGGGTGGTGTTCCTACCCAAGCGACCCATCTTATAAAAAGTAATCACCCCTGGAGTCTCTATTTAAACCTGGCATCAGGGGGCAGTGTTGTTGCAAGAGATATCTTTTTAGATGGCAACACCTTTAGCAAAAGTCACTCTGTCGAAAAGAATCTTTTTAGAGCTTATGGACGTTATGGTTTCTCTGCGCGTTATAAACAGTATGAACTCAATTTTGTCAACATCTACAACACTGAACACTATAAGTCTCAAGACTTCGGACACCGCTATAGCGGTATCTACTTGTCGTATCTTTTTAACTAATTACCAAGGCGTTCTATAGTAACGATTGAGGTCATAAAGTCCTGCTTCTCTTGGATGTCGTTTGAAGTATTGCTCCTGAAACCAGTCATAAGTCTCCCAAAACTTAGGGTCTGAACGGCTGATAAAGAACTTTCTGAAGATCTTATCATACTTCTCATCGCCATTGGCATTTTTCATAAGATCAATAAATTCAGGAAACTCATCGATATGGACTATTACAAAAACATTTGGATAAGAGCCTACAGAACCTGAAATAATATCCAAGGTATCTTTTTTAGCATCTAGCGTATCTTCTTCACTAAACATGGAGTTAACGTTGTCATGCCAACGATTAATGACAATAGTGTCTATCAAACTACTTCCATCTTTCATCATTACACGCACTAAAATATTATTGGCACCTCGATCTCTAACATAACTGATGAAGCCACTTCCTGGTGCGGTAATGGAACGCGCTGCAGTCACATAGTCTTCATAACACTTGTACTCTTTTGGTGTTGGCGGTGGCGTTTGTGTTGGTGAGACGTAGTTTAAACGATCATAACTGATGTTAACATCCGGGCGGATCACTTCATTGATGACATGTGTCACAAACTCATCTTTAGGATACTCTGTTTTATAAGCGATTTTAGTATCTTGTCCTTCTGCAGGTATAGCGTCAAGATCTTGAACATCACTGTCACCAATATACCAAGACTTAAACATCTTAAGACGTTGCTCTTTAGGGATATAGGATATAAAGTTTTGTTCACCTTCCATACGTAAGAAATCTGTATATCGACGTATATTAGTCTGATGAGAGAGGTTACCAAAAACATCATAACCCGCCACCAAAGTATAATAGATGCGCTCGAACTGAGGATAATCTATCACCCAGACAGTTCTTGGCGCAGCACCTAAAACACCTTTGTGTACAGAAGCACTATCGAAATGTCTATAAACGGTTAAAAGAGGAGCATCCTCTGCCTTATCACCCTTCCATATACTGTCATAACCATTGCCTTCTGGCAATTGCGTAGCATATAGATCTCGTTTGGCCTCTGCGTATTGCAGATACTTCTCCCGGTATGCATCACTAAAAGCCTTAACCAACTGCTGTTCAACGCTCTCTATAGGTAGACTTAAATTTTCTGCCTGCTCAACTAAAAAGTTGGGGGTTGTAATGGTGAGATCATGTTTAGGATCTTTAAACATCACCCAGAAATGATCATGAATCACGTTAAGCGCGATTTGACCTCTACAGACCGGACCACGGATAAAGGTCATGATGATGTAATGTGAGTTGTCCAATAAAAATTGATATCGTGACTGGGCAGGGATCTGCTTAAATGCTAAAAATGGATTCGCTGCGATGTGCACATCATAGGGTGCTACATGAGGGGTCTCATCCCAAGGTATATTGATAAAGAGCTCATTAAAACGTGCCATCATCTGCTCATTTAAAGCAAACACCATATGTGTTTTATGAACAATAGTCGAATGGATACGCACAAACCGATAATAGACACGATCGACATGAGGATCATCAAAAGGGCGCAGAGTACCTATTTCTTCAACAGGTTTAGGAAATGGTGTTTTAGAACGTATCAAGCGGTAGAACTCTAAAGGAGAAGTGTCGAAACTAAGATGAGCGAGATAAAGATGCTCATAAAGATAACGTGCGGTCATCTGGTGTTTGGCATCATCTGCATTAAAAAAGGCCTCCCACTTTTCTATCTCTTTTTGCGCTTTTACTGAAGGGGTTGTCATAAACAGATGCTCTTTTTCGGTAGGACCATGAGCACCTTGCTGTAACCACTGTGCTAAGGTGGCGTATTCACTTTTTTTAATAGCGGGGAAACCATAAGGCATACCATGATTTGCTTTTTTATCCAAGTACTCTCCTAACTCTTTACGATCTCTTGGACAGATGAGTTCGTCATTTTCAGGCTCATAGTCACCAATGATCTCAGGATGCTCCATCTTGTCATGTAAAAGCCCTAGCATAATGGAGTTGTTTTTAGAGCTGTTGGTCTCACTGTTTTCAGTCAGACTGTAAAACCCTTTTTCACGCCACTGCTGTGTAGAGTTTGCATCGATAAAGAGACGGGTCGGAGCGATGGCCAAAAGGCGGGTCGCATCATAGACCTTAATCTTGCTAGCACCCCGGTCTATCCCCTCATAAGAGCTATACTTAGCTTGACAAGGAGAATTATAACAGGAGTGACAGGTGACACAGCGTCTGTCTAAGATGGGTTTTATTTCTTTTAAATAGCTCACTCTATGAGGTTGTTCTTGTACGATGACAGAAGGAGCTTTCGGAGTGCTACATGCAGTTAAATAGATAACCGACAGTAGTACAATAAGCAGCGTAATTGTATTTTTAATCATAATAGTTCCTGTAATGTTTTAGGGTATCTTTATAAAGTTGTGACATCTTCAACACGTGCACGAATACGTTTTTTGTCACTCAAAATCTCAACAACTTCATCAACATCTAAACTGTTAACATCAACAAGTTGATTGTTTTGTGTTATCTGAGCATACCCTTTTTTACTTCTCTTTCTAGGGTTTTGCGATTGCATAGCCTCTCTTAAAGTCACTAAGGTGTTCTGCTTTTGCATAAGTGCACTGCTAAAGGTACGATTGATGTTTTCTGAGAGTGGTAAAATCTGACGTTCTTTTCCTTCTAATACATAACTCACACTCATAGAAAAGCGCTCTTTGAGTTGTCCTATCTCTTGAAGTCTGTTTTTAATACGCTGTTCTATAGAGTTTTGTTCATACGCACTTCTGTAATGTTTAAGAGTCTCTCTAGCATGATACAACTTCTGTTCCACACTACCTTGCATCTGCTCAGTCAGAACATCTAAAGTCTGCAGAAGTTCATTTTGATCAGGAAGTATCATCTCCATAGCAGCACTTGGAGTCGGTGCACGCAGGTCTGCAACAAAATCACTGATAAGCCAGTCTATCTCATGTCCAACTGCAGAGACTATGGGTGTCTTGGCATTAAAAATGGCATCAGCCACTATCTCTTCATTAAAGCCCCACAAATCTTCTATACTACCACCACCACGACCCACCACAATGACATCAAAGTTTTGAGTATCAGCAGCTTGTAATGCATTAACTATAGAAGGTGCAGCATGCTCACCTTGAACCACTGTGTCATAAACATAAAGTCGTGCTAAAGGGTAACGCTGTGCGGCTACACGTTGCATATCTTGAAGCGCCGCACCTGTTGCAGAAGTCACTAACGCGATGTTTTTAGGATAAGAAGGCATTACTTTCTTAATCTCAGGTGCAAAATACCCCTGCGCACTGAGTTTTGCTTTAAGCTGTTCAAATGCTAAAGCCAAGGCACCTTGACCTGCAGGCTCAATGTTAAAAGCATTGATCTGATAAGAACCTCTTGGTTTATAGAGCGTAATACCACCACTAACCACCACCTTCAACCCCTCTTCCAAGCGAAACTTGAGCTTAGAGGCATTACCACGAAACATCACCCCACTGATGCTAGAACCAGAGTCCTTGAGTGTAAAGTAGATGTGACCGCTGTTATGATGGGTGATACGAGAAAGTTCTCCCTCCACATAAACCTGAACAAAGGTAGATTCTAAAAGTCCTTTGATCTGTTCGTTAAGTGTTGAGACAGTGATGGTGTTCATTAAAAACTTCCTTACATTGGAGCAGCGCTAATGTCATTCCTGCGAAGGCAGGAATCTACGAATTGCAACTTGAAAGCAGTTTAAACTCGTGGACTCCTGTCTACACAGGAGTGACGGATGAACTTACTTTTTACGTGCGATGATAAGTGTTGATATATCCATAGAGAAGCTTTCTGTGTACATGATCTCAAAACCTGCTTCTTCTAACTCTTTTTGCATATTGGCAACAGTTAAAAAGCC
>JALSUN010000001.1:0-27875 GCA_027061425.1 Helicobacteraceae bacterium | reverse complement strand
CTGTTACGTGAGTGAAAGATCTTAAAATCATTATGACTGTTTGTGAAACGTATTGTACCACCGCTTTTGGGTGCAACAAAACAGAGGTAAGCGTCAACTACCTTTCTTGTTGCTTCAAACATCGCAGGACCACCCTCTATTAGAATATTTTCATACTGCTTTATACGCTCTAATGAGGACTCAATATAAACATTACGTCCTGAAACTTGAAAAAGTGGAATACTCTTGTCAAACTCTTTTTCTCTTGAGTAAACAAGAACATCACACACCTTGCCATCAACTAAACGTGCATCTAATGTTGGGCGATCATTACGCACAGTATTTCCTCCGATGACAATAAGATCACTGCAATCGCGCATCGCATGGACTTGTATACGAGAGAGGTATGAAGAGATGGTACCCCCATCGATAGTACCATCTAATCTCTGCGCCCATTTGTAAGTGACATAAGGCTTTTTTTGCCACGTTATAAAAGGTTTTAAAAGGTCATACGCACGGGCTTCGCAATCATCAGACATCTCTACCGTACAACCACTCTCTTGAAGTAGCGAAATACCACCAGCAGCTTCAGCGTTAGGGTCCTTTTGTCCAATAACCACTTTTTTAATGCCCAATGCTTTAATGAGTTGAGCACATGAAGGGGTTTTACCATAATGCGCACATGGTTCTAAAGTAACATACATGGTACACTCTGCAAAAATATCATTGTGCTTTGTTATTAAAAAGTTATGAATTTTGTCTGATGCTGAGAGTAGTAATATGGAACTGTCACCTGTTAACTCGGAAAATGCCATCTGTAGTGCATTTACCTCGGCATGAGGTTCACCAGATTTTTCATGAACACCTACAGCAAGAATCTTACCATGTTTATCTACAACAGAACATCCCACCGCAGGGTTAGGAAAGGTTAAACCTTGAAATTCCCATGCGGAATCTATGGCAATTTGCATAGGGGATGGTCCATGAAGTAACATTAAAAATAGACTTTAAATAGGGGAATTTTTTGTAAAGAAGAGGTGAAAAGCACAGGGCTTACCACTCGAAGTATGTCGCTGCTTTGATTACGTCGCCATAAGCAAAAGTCTCATCGCCATCTTCTGTCTCAAGTGTGATTCTACCACTTGCAACACTTTTGAGAGTGCCACGAAGTTTTTTCTTTTCAGTTGTATCAACCTTGACTTTTTCACCTATAGCACATTCAAAATGCATTAAAGATTTTAACTTACGCTCAATACCAGGAGAGCTTACCTCTAAACGGTAATCTCCACGTACAGGAGCAGTAACGTCAAGAAGTGGTGAGATCATTTTTGTCACTTGAACCACTTGGTCCATAGTGATCTTTTCACTCGAAGGAGAGATGATGTTGACACGATAGATCGTTTCGTCATTTTCTGTCACAGTAGTGATGTCATAGACTCTAAGTTCCAGTGACTCCACCATGCTTTTGATATCAGATTCAAGACTCATCTTTTTTCTCCTTAGCGATCTGTTTAAACAGATCTTCTATTTTCTGGCTCTGTTCCAACAGTGCATCAAACTCAAACTTTAGTGTTGGAGAACGAAACCAGCCTTGGTCTTTCATACAGTGTGTTTCTATAATAGGACGGGCTTTTTTAAGTTGACGGAGGAGTTCTACTTGCTCTTTTTCTGAGTACATACTTGGGTCTAAGTAGACCTTAGCATCATCACGACCCTTGGCACAGCGCACTTCAATAACATCAAGTTCGCGTAAACGTGCATCACTAAGTTGTGAAAGAGCTTCTGGGATCAACTCACCCAGAATAGAATCAAAACGCTTAAGTTTTATCTCGGCAGGTGTCAAAGTTCTACTTTTTGCTCGACTTTAATGAAGGTCTCGATAACATCGCCAACCTTAACATCTTCGTAACCATTAAGTACAACACCACACTCAAGACCTTTACCAACCTCTTTAACGTCATCTTTGAAACGTTTAAGAGAGTCAAGTTTACCTTCATGGATAATAACACCATCACGGATAACACGTACAAGCTCACCACGGACCATCTTACCGTCCATAACCATACAACCTGCAACCATTCCCTTAGGAATTTTGAAGGTGTCACGTACATCTGCTTGACCAGAGTGCTCTTCAGTATATTTCGGAGCCATCATACCTGTTAACATACCTGTAATATCATCAAGTAGTTGATAGATGATCGTATAAGTACGAATCTCTATACCTTTTTGCTTTGCAGATGCTTTAACTGAACCCGTAGGACGTACGTTAAAGGCAAGAAGCACACAGTTCTCAGAGTTATTTACAAGAGCAAGATCACTCTCTGTAACACCACCCACACCAGATGAGATCACTTCAACTTTAACTTCTTCATTACGAAGTTCCATCAAACTTGTCTTAATCGCCTCTAGTGAACCGTGAACGTCTGTCTTAAGAACAACCTTAAGTTGCTTCAAGTTACCCTCTGCAATAAGTGCTGTAAGCTCATCTAGTGATGTCTTAGTACTTGCAGAAAGCTCTTTCATACGGTCATATTCAGCACGTTTAGTAGCCAATTCACGTGTCTCTTTGTCAGAGTCCATCGCGATCATCACTTCACCAGAAGGTGGTACTGAGTTCAGACCTACAACCACTGCTGTGTCTGAAAGGCCCAATGACTTCACCATCTTCTTTTGGTCATTGACTAAGGCTTTAACACGTCCATAAGCAGAGCCACAAACAACATTGTCACCAACTTTAAGTGTACCATTTTGAACGATGACCGTAGCAACTGGACCACGACCTTTTTCAACAGTACTCTCAACAACAACAGCTTTCGCTTTTGCAGTTGGGTTGGCTTTAAGCTCAAGTACTTCTGCAGTTAGAAGGATGTTCTCAAGAAGTGTATCGATGCCATCACCTGTCTTAGCAGAGACAGGTATAAACTCAACATCTCCACCCCAATCAACAGGTGTCATCTCACGTTCTGCCATCTGACCTTTAACCAGTTCAGGGTTGGCACTCTCTTTATCCATCTTATTGACGGCTACGATAACAGGAACACCTGCCTCTTTAGCATGTTTGATCGCCTCTTCTGTCTGTGGCTTCACACCATCATCAGCAGCAACAACAATAATAATAATGTCCGTCACGTCGGCACCACGTTTACGCATAGCAGAGAATGCCGCGTGTCCCGGAGTGTCTAAGAACGTAATTTGCTTACCATTCTTCTCTATAGAGTATGCACCGATATGCTGTGTAATTCCACCTGCTTCACCGTTGGCAACACGTGCATTACGAATCGCATCAAGAAGAGAAGTCTTACCATGGTCAACGTGACCCATGATCGTAATCACTGGAGGACGTTCAACTAGATTAGGATCTTCTTCAATCTCAGCATCATCATACTCTTCTTCATAGTTAAAGGCATCTCTAGGATCGATTGTTGTCACTTCAACATCAAACTCTTCAGCAATGATCTCGATCTCATCTTTTTTCAAGAAGTCGTTTTTAGTGACCATCATACCCAGTTCGAAAAGAACCTTGATGACTTCAGACATACTTCTGTTAAGTGCTTCAGCGAACTCGTAAACGCGGATATCCTCAGGGATCTCTACGTGAGTAACAACCTCGTCTTCAATGATCTTAGTATATTTCTTACGTTTACCACGAGACACTTGACGCCCGCGGTTCTGACCACGTTTTTGACCCGCTTTAGAGTTACGACCAATAGGACGTGGCTGACGTGGTTTACGTGGTTCTTCTTTAGGTACAACTTTATCGATCTCTTTAAGATCAAGAAGAACGACTTGGTCATCTTCATAATCCATAGAAACATCAGACATACTTCCACCGAAGATGTCCATTGACTGACCAGCACTCTGTTTAGAAGCACCACCCTTGTTACGTTTTCTGGCTTTACGATCTTGAAGTTCTTTTAGAACGTCTTCGCTGACCTTACCATATGAAGAGACTTTCAGTGCAGCTGCAGACGCAGAAGCGGCTGTTGCATTAGGGTCAATTCTTGGCTTTTTCTTTTTAACGATTTTAAGTTTTGAACGCTTTATCGGTGTGACGATTTTAGGACCGGTCACAACTTTAACACCTGCAGGTTTTGACGCCTCTTTTGGAGTTTCAGTTTTTGCAGCAGCACTCTCTGTAGTAACAGATACTTCTTTAGCTACAGGAGTCTCTTTTGGAGTCTCTTCAGCTTTAGGTGCTTCTGTCTCTTTTGGAGCTGTTACTTCTACTTTTTCTTCACTCTTAGCAACAGGTGTTTCAGCTTTAGGTGTCTCTTCACTCTGAGTCACCTCTTCAGCCTTCACTGCTTTTTTCTTAACTGTTATTTTCTTTGCAGCAGGGGCCTTTGGCACAGGTGCACCGTTAATAATAAAATTTGCAATATTTTCTGCATCATTCATAGATACTGACGACGAAGCTGATTTTACAACCAAGCCCATTTCTGCGGCTTTTGCTACAACTTCTTTTGAATCGATACCGAGTTCTTTTGCTATCTCGTGTACTCTAACTTTGTCTGACATCAGTGATGATCTCCTTTAATTGGGTAGAGAGGTACTTCATATCCCCACTCTTGCATGCACGGGCTAACGCCCGTGTCACTCTCTTTTCGTCTTCAACACAGCTAAGACAGAGATAAAAACTCCGTCCTAACCCGCTGAATGCAGAAAGTTTCTGTTCTTTACATTGTAAACGCAGCAGAAATTTCTGCTCAAAACGTTCACGACAAGCAACACACATTCTTTGGGGATAGTTTACTTTGGGCGCCATTATATCTAATTATTCCTTGAAAGTAAGTCTTATATATGTAACATTACGTTTTAACGTTCTGTAATGATTCCATGATTGTCAAAATCGAGTGTTTTCACCCTATAATCAGGATACTGTTTACTAAAAAGATCATGAAGTTTTTTTGCATCTTCATCATAGACCATAGAGAAAAAAGTAGAACCGGAACCTGAAAGTGTACTCATCAATGCACCCTGCTCATATGCTGTCTTCTGAATAGAAAAAAGCTCGGGTAACATCTTCATACGTACTTTTTGATGAAAACGGTCCTGTGTTGCCAAACGCAACATCTCCCAATCCTCATTAAAAAATGCCGCCACGGTCAATGCAGTATGCGAAAGGTTAAAGACTGCATTCTCTTTAGAGTAAGAGCGTGGCAAGGTTGTTCTTGACTTAGCAGTAGATATAGGCTTGTTGGGGATTACCACAACAGCTTTGATGTAATCAGGCAGATGTTTCTTTTGTGAAAACACTTTTTGCTTCTCTACTGTTGCTGCGTTAAAGCCACCCATAACAGCAGGGGTAATGTTATCGGGATGAGCTTCATATACAAGGGCATGGTTCAAAATACGTCTTTTAGAGACACGAACGCCTGCTGCTTCATGCGCTGTGGCAATAGCCGCAACAATAACAGCCGATGAGCTTCCCAAACCGCGAGAGAGGGGGATGTTGTTAAAAAATGTAAACTTGTAATTTTGACGTTTGTTGGTGAGGCGTTTGTAGTGTTCATTAAAGATGCTTACAAAAAGGTTGTTACCTTTAAGACGAGGGTTGCCTTCACCCTCACCCTTTATGCTGACACTAAAAAAACGAGAAGGTTTGAACTCTACACGGTTGCGTAGGTTAACAGCCAGACCCAAGGAGTCAAATCCGGGCCCAAGGTTTGCACTGGTAGCGGGTACACTTATAATCACTTATAGTCCTTAATTAAACAGCGCCAATGCCATAAAAGGGCGCATTTTCTTCACTAAAATCTTCGAGTTTCAACTGTTGAGGCAGTGTAAATTCCATCACGGGGGCTTCTTTGAGCGACACTGTCTCTATCTTATCCCTATTTTTAACAAAATAGAGCTTTCCAACTGCTTTTATGGGGGCATTGTTGTTAAAGTAAAAGGCATCTGTTGCTAAAAGGGTGATTTTTTTGACAATACAGAGTGTACGCAAAAAAATAAAGCTTACTTTAATCGCCATAAAACTTCCCGGACCATTTGCATAAACAATATGTCTGAGTTCATATTTTTCTAAAATGCTTTTAAAAAGTTCAGGAAGTATTTCCGAACTGCGTTCACTACTCTCTATACGTTCAACCAGAGCACCCTCTTTATAGACCCCTATAATGATCGGCGAGGTCAATGCGATCACAACAAGATCATGCATAAGCTTTTGCCATCTCCTTCTCTTGCGCACCACTTAGTTCAACGACTTCATAGTTTTCAGGGTCTTTCAGAAGTGCCAGTGTCAACTTGTGGTTAAGATCATGACTTCCTGCAAAGGCCTCATAAGAGCCGATGAAGTTAAGACCGAGCAGAGACATATCACCTATAGCATCTAAAATCTTATGACGCACAAACTCATCAGTATAACGCAAGCCTTCAGGGTTCATCACTTTTTTGTCATCAAGACCTATCGCATTGTCCAGACTCGCACCTAAGGCAAGACCTTTAGACTGTAGGTATTGCATCTCGTGTAAAAAACCAAAAGTTCTGGCACGAGAGATCTCATGTTTGTAGTTCACCTTGTTAAAGTTCAACACAAAACTCTGCTCAGCGATTACAGGATGTGAAAACTTAATGGTAAAGTCATACTGTAAGGCATCCGAAGGAAAAAGCTTAACATACTTGTCACCCTCTTTAACACTTACCTCTTTACGGATACGAATGATCTTTTTAGGTGCTTCAAGGTTTTTAATCCCCGCTTCATCTAACAAGATACAGAAACTGGCACTTGACCCATCCATTACAGGAATTTCGTCAGCATCTACAATAATACGAAGGTTGTCTATGCCATAAGCATAAACCGCAGAGAGCAGGTGTTCAATGGTAGAGATGAAGTAGCCTTCTCGTCCTATAACAGTAGCCATCTTAGTGTCCACTACGTTTTCAGGTTTTAGAGGTATAGAGACACCTACGTCTTTACGATGAAAAATGATGCCACTGTTGGCTTCTAAAGGTTCAAGACGCAGACGCACAGGATTACCTTTATGAAGGCCGATCCCTACTAGTTCTACTGCTTTTTTAATTGTTGTTTGTGTCACTGTCTTCCTTGCAAAAGGCTCTGCCAATATTTATGGCAAAATAAATTGCATTATTATAGCGAATATCTTGACATGCAAACCTCAACATCTAAAGTGCGTCCAATGAATAAAGTCTTAGGCAAGCTTTCTAAGCTCGAAATCTGTAAATATTTAACGTCAGCTAATATATTTTCTTACAGTTAAATTTGTTTAAACAGTGGTTATTAAGCAATAATATTTTCTAGAAATATTCATCAGATAGGCCCTTATTATTTTATTTAGAAAACTGTAATGAATACTTTATAAGGTTTTATAAGCTGATTATATCATTGTCTTTAAGAGATTTTGCACCAATCCCATTTGTGATTTATCAATGGAATTGATACTGAAGTGGCTAAACCTATAACTAGTTTTCACCTGAAAAGAGACTCTTTAGCCATAGAAATATATTTGCAGTCAAATTTAAAAAAGTCAAAATGCACTATAAGTTTTGTTAAAACTTATACTGTGCACCCACATAAAGCATACCATAGTAGCGCATTAACATAGCGTGTTTATCTATATGATCATTTTCATCACTTGCTACTGCATTATAGTCTGCATTCATATCTCCTGTATAAGCAACACGAAAACCAAATCCATTAAAAGAGACTGGTGCATATTCTAGACCAGCACCCCAATGAAACGTCATAAAACTATCATTAAAGTTGTTTAGACGATCAAGGTTATCAGACTGATTACTTGTCATATACCCTAGACCCAATTCTCCAAATGGACGTAGACCATTACCAAAAGTATAACCTGCATTTGCATAGACAGATCCAGCCATAGGATCTGTTTTGAAAGTCCTTGTTAACAACCCATTTTTACTTTTTATATCATCTGAAAATGATCCATAATCTGTAAAGGATGCTTCTACCGCTATGATTTTGTTAAACTGATATCCGCCATAAATAACATATCCGGCAGAAGAATCGCCAACTTTTGAAACATCATAGCTGTTCGTACCATCTGAAACATAATCACCTTTAGTTAAGACTGCGCCGTTAAAAGTAACACCGCCACCAAGACCTGCATAAAACCCATCAACTTTTGTAGCTGTCTCTTCCGCTATAACTGTTGTGGACAAGACCAAAGAAACTAAACTTAATGCCATTGTAATTTTTTTCATAAATCACCTTTTTTAAAATTATTAAGCACCTATAATAGCAAGAATACAGAACAAAATGAATATCATTTGTAACGTATATATTTTAAAAATGATAAGAAGCCTACATTTTTAAAATTAACGATTTAAACTTATTTTCTAACTGCTATACGGTTTTCGCACAACTACTAAATTAACACAGAGTAAGATGGTGGATCTTTTATTACAATTTTAGGAAGGATTTAAAAGTCTGAACGAGATGACTTACAGTTGCTAGGAGACAGGTGTAACCAGCCCCCCCCCTTATTGCATATTGCATACAGTAGTGTAAGCAGAAAAAAATCTCTAGAATATTTTATAAACAATATCCATAATATTGTTTTTTCTTAATATTTTGGTTGACCAAAATCCTGTGTCCAGTATTTGCCGTAGTGATCATTAGAATCATCACTTTCAAGGAGTGACATGCCAAGTTCTGTAAAATGCGGATCCATAAGGTTTTTACAGTGTCCGTCACTGTCAATCCATCCTGCAACCACATCACTCACGCTTTGATACCCTTTTGCGATATTTTCACCAATATAATAAAAATCATACTTATAATATTCTATCCTGTCTCGCATGTGGCTGCCTTCACCTAAGTGCTCTGCTTGGGCAACTATATCACTGTCAGTGTTGGAGCCTCTATGGTGCCAAGCATTACCGTGAACCATATCATAGTTGTAGGTATAGGCAGCTTTATAAAGTTTATCATTCCATTTAAGTGTACCTACAGCTGGTTTTTTGCCATACACTCCACAATCTTGTTCTTGTGCTCTTGCTGCATTGACTGCATCAAGAAACTCTTTTTTTTGTTGGCTTGATATCGCTGGAATAACAAAGCTATCTGTTTGATTATTGTCTCCATCGTCTGCTTGATCATCAGCCCCATCATCTCCTTGACCATCATCACCGTCATCCGACTGATCATCAGCTCTATCGTCACCTTCGTCCGATGCTACAAATCCAAGGGTAATGTTGAGATTTTTCAGGGCACTCTCTTTGTCTATACTTATAGAGAAACCTTCATTTCTAAGTTCGTTTATGAAGTCATCTGGAGCATCATCAAGATCAATTGCATTGCCAAATTGGTAGTTTTTGAAATCATCAACATCAATATATGCATCTCGTGTATCTCTATCGCAGTTTTGTAACAAAATAGCAATATTTACAGTGTGATATGTCGGTGATGAAGGAGAGTCTCCTCTTAGAGTATAGGGCGTAATAAGTTTTCTGGCTTTAACTTGTCCAAGAAAAAGGTCACCAAGATAAAAAGCTATATATTCATTCTCTGTATATTGGAACTTTCCTTTTTCGTCAGTATAGCCGCTTTGGGTCTTTGTTTCATACTTTAGACCTTTGACAGGCGCATCGACAAAAGTTCCTGTGTAGAGCGTGCTTTGTTCATATTTGACGAAATTTTCTGTTTTCTGCTCATCAGCATTTTCACTACAGCCTCCAAGCCATAGCACCATCGTAAAAGCGAAAAAGAATTTCAGTATCAGTACATGAGAAATCTTCATTATATTACTCCTTATTTACTATTTATCTTCAATATAAGGAGAAGTTGTAAAAAGAGGCAACCCAGCTATCTCATTTGAGACCCTTGGCTTTCCGTCCCCATCTCGCGATGGGTTTGGCTTTTTCTCCTATATGGCTATTTATTGTAGAACAAAAATTTTAAAAAGTAGATTAATGGAAAAATAGTACCAAGTCCTATATCTCCATGGACTGTTTGCGTTCTGTTTAGCTGATACAGGTATTGAGACCGCTTATATCAGCGACTTCTTCTAAGAAAAGCACCAAGCTGATGGCTCCTTTCATAAAAGTAAAACGGATGCTAAAGCACAAAAATGTCAGTCACCCTTACCCTCTTCCCGACTTTATCGCTGGTTAATTAACTTTCTCGCTTCACGCATAGGACCGGTAATACTTTTACGGATCCAGTCTTGGTCCATCCACTCTTGAGGACGTACTTCGATACCTTGAACTAAAACACCAAAGTGAAGGTGATCACCCATCGCATAACCACTACGACCTGTTTTTGCTATCACTTCATTAGAGCGTACGCTGTCGCCCTCTTTGACTAGCTGCGTAGAACAGTGTCCATAAATGGTGTAAAGACCTAAGCCATGGTAAAGTGCAAGCATATTACCGTAGATGCCATTTTCTTGTCCATAAACCACTGTCGCAGGATTTTGACTTTTTATAGGAGACATCGCATTGCTTGCAAGGTCTAAACCTAAATGATACGCTTCAGAGACCTCTTCACCTTGATAGTAGTAGATGCGGTGGTCTCCAAACTGTGCAACAACTTGTGCGTTTTTAAGTGGATACATCTTTTTGATAGGAAGACTTCTCACCATAGAGTCACTCACCTTAGAGGTCAGATCATGAATCACTTCTTCGTTGTCATGACGCATCTCTTCATTAACATACTTAAAACGCTCTATAATACCGGCACTGTCATCTACACCGTAAGCATAAGCAAGTTCAGAGACTTTACCATTAAGGAAACGGTCGCTCAGTTTAATCTTAGAGACCTTATATTTTTTGTTATAAGGGATTACAGGTACTAAAGACTTCGCCACATTTCCTGCACTGTCAGTGGCAACGATTGTTGCTCTAAATGTAGGCTCGGTCACAGGCCAAGCGATCAGTGTCACATAATAGCCCTCTTTATAAAAAGGCTGAGCTATAAACTTTTTACCAAAATTTGTCTCAACATAAAAAGATTCCATGTTGGTGTCTTCAGCTTTAAAGACAACGACTGCCGTACCACCTTTTATAATTCTGTATGACGAAGCGATAGTAGAGAGATAAGGACGTCTTTTATCTATCTGTAACGTCACCTCTTTCTTGGCACCATTACCGGTAAAGAAGTTCCACTTACTTGCATCTGTAGCCGTAATCTCTACACGAACCTCTTTACTTTTTAGTGCATAAGCACGTTTGGGTGTTTTTAGCTCTAATTTCTGATTTTCAGCAGGTGTTGCAAACCGTTCGTCTGCCAACACAAAACTCTCATCACCACTATAAAGTGTTACCTTATATTCTAAAAGACCACTGGCATCATCAATATTAATTTTAAGAGGTGCACGAAGGTTCCAATACCCATCATTTTCTATCGTAATAACCGGTTTTTCTCTCTCAAACATGGCTGAGTTATAAAGATAGACCACCCCACCTATAATCGCTAAGAAGATGGTAGTGACCATCATAGAACCCATTTTAGACTTTTTACGCATTTATATCTCCTTTTGTATCGCTGTTATTAATTTTTCACTCAGTGCTTCTAAGTTCTCATTTTCTACTTCAAAACCTGCTGCGTGTTGATGACCACCGCCACCATGAAGCGCTGCAAGTTTCTCTACATCATGTGCACCACTGCAGCGTAGAGAACCTTTGATCTTTCCATTACGGTTTTCACGTAACATCAGTGCCACCTCTACATGAGGCAGTCCCGTACTCTCTTCAAGTGCCGCCTCGCAGTCCACCTCTCGTGCCCCACTCTTCTCCATCATCTCTCTTGAAACCAAATGTACCACCACTCTTGCATCAAGATGCAGTTGCATCTGTGCGAACATCAAACCTTTAAGACGCAGTGCCGCCAATGAGTTTTTATGAAAAAGTGCCTCTGCACTCTCATAAATATCAGCCTTGGCACGACTTAATGTTTCAGCCATCTTAAAAGATCTTGCATCTGTTTTAGGCGCTAAAAAACCATGAGAGTCATCTAAAAGACCCGCATAGAGTGCTGTCGCCATCTTAGGGTTTATCTTAATGTTCTCTTGGTTAAATAGATCGAAAAGCACCTGTGTTGTACTGATGGCTGTGATGTCTATAACATTGATTTCACCATAATGTTCATTACTTTTATGATGATCGATGTTAATTAAGGGACACGCTACCTCTGTTCCTAGACGTTTATACGCCCCACAGTCAAAACTCATGGCCAAGTCTGCACTTTTTGGAAAGGTATGACGCAGTTTGTCAAACCATGGTAAAAACTGCAGACGTGAGTCCACACGCTCTGTCATACAAAAGAGTGTCACCTTTTTTTCTAAACGCATTAAATGAGTGTACATGGCTGATGCTGCACCCAATGAATCAGCATCTGGATTGATATGAGCAATGAGCACAATATACTGTGCAGTAGCTATTTTTTCAAACAAACCCGCCAGACCTAATTAACTTTCATAGAGAGGTCTATCCAGTTGGCCTGATGGATCAGCGCGCCAGAACTAATGGCATCAACACCTGTTTTAGCGTAAGACTCTATAGTTTCAAGCGAGATATTACCACTTGCTTCTAAAAGGACATTGGCGTGATGCTCTTTTTTATAGGTAACCACCTCCGCTAACTGTTCCGGCGTCATGTTGTC
The DNA here is from genome assembly GCA_027061425.1 of Helicobacteraceae bacterium. Taxonomy (GTDB): domain Bacteria; phylum Campylobacterota; class Campylobacteria; order Campylobacterales; family Sulfurimonadaceae; genus Sulfonitrofixus. Next base: position 15,310 of record JALSUN010000001.1, on the reverse strand, counting down.
ACACATCACAATATCAGCACCGGCTGCCATAAATGTTTTGGCTTGATCAAAGGTCTCGGCTTCTATCTCTATCTTGGAAGTAAAAGGGATGGCTTGACGTGCTTTCGCCATAAAATCATTCAAATCCTCTATGGTCTTAAGATGGGTGTCTTTTAACATCAAACAGTCATCCAAGCCCATTCTATGGTTCACTGCGCCACCGCAACGTGTGGCATACTTTTCAAAAACACGCAGTTTAGGACGGGTCTTTCTGGTGTCAAGCAGTCGTGTACCATGAGGTGCCACAATGTCAACAAACTTAGCAGTCAGTGTTGCTATAGAAGAGGCATGTAGTAACATGTTTAGAAGGGTACGCTCACATTTCAAAAGCGTGTGTGAGTCACTTTCAACCACTGCGATCAAATCACCTTTCACAAAACGTTCACCATCACGCTTTTTCCAGGTAATGCTAAGAGGCTCTTCTTGGGCTAAAACATCACAATACTGCGCACCTGCCAAGACGCCATCACTTTTAGCCATAATATTTGCAGAAGCCGGTTGCGCAGCAAAAACAAGAGCGTAGAGATCGCCTCTGCCCACATCTTCTGCCAAGGCTTCTAGAACAAAGTTTTTCATTAAAGTGCCATCATTCTGTCAAGAGCGATCTTAGCCCACTTTCCTGTCTCTTCATCTATAAAAATCTCGTTAAGGGGTTCTCCGTCTTCTATAGATTTCAGTGTGACATAGAGGTCTTCTAAAGTAGTCTCATTCATTGTTGGACACTCTGGTTTGGTCGAAGAGAGCACATAAGTGTTTTTTGAACGCAGACGGTTAACAAGGTTAAACTCTGTACCTACTGCCACTTTTTGTTCTGGGTCAAGGTCAGCGATGTACTTGATGAGCTGAGAGGTAGAACCTACAAAGTCAGAAGCATCGCATACAGCAGGATCGCACTCTGGGTGGGTCACGATTTTAATACCGGGGTATTTTTTACGGTAGAAGTTAATGTCATCTACACTAAAGAGTTGATGCACTGCACAAAAACCGTTATAACAGATAATGTCAGCACCCACAAGGTCATCATCTTCACCAATAACAGCAGATTTTAGTCCCATCTGGTTGGCAATGTTTTGCCCCAAACATCTATCAGGTACAAAAAGAATCTTTTTACCCTCTTTTAGAGCGGTAGTAATGATGACTTTAGCGTTAGAACTGGTACAGACCATACCACCCATTTTTCCGACCTTAGCTTTAACATCTGCATTAGAGTTAATGTAAGTAATCGGTAAGATGTTCTCTTCTTTAATCCCATCAGCCACCATGGCCTTGACTGCATCATCATAATAGAGAGAGTCTATCATCCGCGCCATAGAACAGCAGGCAAGTTTGGGCATCACTACCCGCTTTTCAGGGCTAAGAACCTTCACACTCTGACCCATAAATGCTACACCACAAAAGAGGACAAACTTAGAGTCATCTGCCATCGTTTTTTTAGCCAGTTCGAGAGAATCTCCGGTAATATCTCCCATCTCAAAGACTTCGTCACGTTGGTAGAAGTGTGCTACCACCGTAACATCGAGCTTCTTTTTAAGTGCTGTAATCTTGTCTTTAAGTTCTTGTGTTGTCTCATTCACAGGGGGTCCTTCTCACTATATAATTTCGCGATTATAGCTCAGAAGTCATAAGTAATAGATTTTTGCTTGGGTTTATGGGGATGTAACACAAGTTAATGTAGAATTCTCACACATTTTATATAAGGCACTTACAACCTATGGATTTTCTTTTTAATATCAATGCACAATTTTACCTCGCTGCATACCTCATTGGAGGTATCCCTTTTGGACTTCTTCTTGCAAAATTTGTCGCTGGCGTCAATGTCAAAGAGAGTGGCTCAAAAAGCATCGGTGCGACCAATGTCCTTCGTGTTGTTAAAGAGAGCAACCCTGCCCTTGCTAAAAAGCTAGGTGCAGCAACACTTCTACTAGATGCACTCAAAGGCATTGTTGTTTTACTGGCTGGAATGTATATGGGTATGCCAGAGTCTACACTGTGGGGTATCGCTGTTTTAGCTGTTGTAGGTCACTGTTTTAGCCCTTACCTCTGGTTTGAAGGTGGTAAAGGCATTGCGACAGGTCTGGGTGTACTTCTTGTGATGCTCCCTCTTGAAACCCTCATCGGTTTTGTAGTTTGGGGAGTTTTGGCCAAGACCCTTAAAATCTCTTCTATCTCCTCTTTAGCAGGTGTTTTGACACTTTTGGCAGCCTCATTTGTACTCCATCCTAACCTTGAACACGCACCTGTCGTACTCATCACCATTATTCTCTTTTACAAACATATTCCCAACATTGTGCGTCTTGTAAAAGGTGAAGAGAAGGCTGTTGTATAGATGATTATAGAGATCAAAGCACTCACCTTTGAATGTATCATTGGTATCTTGGACTTTGAACGTACTACCCCTCAAAAAGTCATCATAGACTGTCAGATAGATTACACCTACACTCAAGACTTTCTCAACTATGCACTTGTAGCGCAAACTATAGAAAATCGTATGATAGATACTCAGTTCGAACTCATAGAAACAGCACTTTTAGAGCTCAATGGTAAACTAAAAGCAGAATTTCCAGCTATAGAGTCTCTAACATTAAAAATTTCTAAACCCGACATCCTCCCTAATTGCGAGGTTTCACTACAAGAAACCTTCAAATATTAAAATTTATTTAAAAAATTATTAAACCAACCTAAAAGTATGCTATACTTCCGCCCTAAAATTTAACATATATGAGGTTATGCATGCGCATTCTTATCATTGAAGATGAAGTAACATTAAACAAAACATTGGCAGAAGGCCTTAAAGAGTTCGGCTTTCAAAGCGATGTTGTAGAGACATTAAAAGATGGTGAGTACTACCTGGATATCCGTAACTACGATCTTGTACTTATGGACTGGATGCTTCCAGATGGAAACAGTGTAGACATCATTCCTGACATTAAAACAAATACACCTAAAACAAAGGTTGTTGTTCTTTCTGCTCGTGATGATAATGACAGTGAGATCACAGCTCTTAAAGCGGGTGCTGATGACTACATCCGTAAGCCTTTTGACTTTGATGTTCTTGTAGCGCGTATAGAAGCGCAACTGCGTTTTGGTGGTTCTAATATTATTGAGATAGATGACCTTATTATCAATCCTGAAGAAGAGAAGATCATCTACAACAACACAGAGATCGAGCTAAAAGGTAAGCCTTTTGAAGTGCTTACACACTTGGCACGTCACCGTGACCAAATCGTTTCTAAAGAGCAACTGCTTGACGCGATTTGGGAAGAGCCTGAGCTCGTAACACCTAACGTTATTGAAGTTGCTATCAACCAAATTCGCCAAAAAATGGACAAGCCATTAAACATCACAACGATCGAAACAGTACGTCGTCGTGGTTATAGATTTTGTTTTCCAAAAGAGATCTAAATCCCCTTTAAAGAGGCCTTAGCCTCTTTACTTCTTCTAAAACCTACCAATCACAGTAAATTCTTGCTAAAATAACGTACTAACACTTTACATTGTAGTGCATACAACTCTATGTATATAAAAGGTACCCTGTGTTTTCAGACCGTAGTATTCGAAGCCGATTTATCATCCAACTTATCATCGCTACCTTTGCATTAATGCTTATCTTCTCCTCCATACTTTATCTTTTTATCCAGTCTTCTATCTATGATGATAAACGTACAGAGATGCTTGGTTTTGCAAAAAATGTCTGTGAATATAAGGCACTGCTTGACCCTATAGAAGCCAATGGTGATGCACTTTTGGGCTTAACTGTAGAGATGATCACCTATAAGACCCCCGAACATCAAGCCCAAATTATAGAGACCACTCAAGATAAACATACCAAACTCGTCCTCTTTTACCCGTACAAGGCAGAAGGTAACAGTTATGTCAAGGTGACAAAAGACATCACCCCAACCAAAAAACTTTTGAAAAAAATCCTGAACTCCATTTTTATCATCAATGCGATCGGCTTTCTTATGGTTGTACTCTATGCCATCATCTTCTCTAAAATGTTGGTAGCCCCTATTAAAGAGCTTAACCGTAGACTTTCAAATATGAACGAACATATGATACGTCCGATTGTGGTCCAAGAGTTGCCCGATGAGTTTGCACCTCTAGGAGAGAGTATTAACCATCTTATCAGCCGTATACAGAACTTTGTAAAGTACCAAAAAGAGCTCTTCATCGGCGCCGCACATGAGCTTAAAACTCCCCTCGCGGTTATGAAACTTAAAAATCAGGTCATCACCATTAAAAAACGTACACCTGAAGAGTATATAGAAGCCATTAAAGTCAGTAACAAGAGTATAGATGAGATGAATGCCATCGTCAGTAGTATCTTAAACATAGGACGCCAAGAAGGTGCCCAGTTAGAGACCCCTGTTCAAGCAGATGTTATTGATATACTGCGCCGTAAAGCCAATGATTTTAAACTGCTTGCAGAGTCTGAAGGTAAAGCCTTGGAGATGCATTTTAAACCCGATGCATTTATGTGTACCCTTCAAGAGAGCCTACTCAACCAAATCATTCAAAACCTTTTACAAAATGCTCTAAAATTCACCCCTGAGGGTAAAAAAGTCATCTTACAGAGTCTTATTAATGATGAGGGTCTACTTATAGAGATTATCGATGAGGGGTGTGGTATTGATGATACTGTTGATCTGTTTGCTCCATTTAAACGCCAAGGCAGTAAGTCAGGAGCAGGTTTGGGGCTCTTTCTAGCAAAAAGTGCTGCAGATGCACTCGGTGGTGAGCTTAAGATCCAAAACAGAAAAGACGATTTAGGTACCGTTGCCTCACTACTTTTACGTTCTAAACTCCACTGCATCCTACCACTTAAATAGTCAAAAATTTAAACAATTTTTGACTTTCAAATTACTTCAAGGTTTGTTCTGCTATAAATCGCACAAGAATTTATATATAAAGCCTCAAAAGTAGGTTTTAGTCAAGGTTTATAATGGCACTTTTAATTAATGATGAATGTATCGCATGTGATGCCTGCCGCGAAGAATGCCCCACAGAGGCTATTGAAGAGGGTGATCCGATTTATGTTGTAGACCCTGATCGTTGTACTGAGTGTGTTGGTGTCTATGATGAGCCTGCTTGTATTGCTGTCTGTCCTGTTGATTGTTTCATCTTAGACAAAGACAACGTTGAGACTATCGCTGAACTTCAGTTCAAACATGAGCAACTTTTAAAAGAAGAGGAAGATTAATCTTCAACTCTTACCCCCGCTTAACTCCCCTTTCTCTATAATAATCAAATAATTTCAGGGCATTTTCTGTCCACATAAGGTCATAACATGGCAAAACGTACCGCCGTCATAGACATAGGCTCCAACTCTGCACGTATGATCATCTTAGAAAAGACCAGCCGTTTTGCCTTTCACCTGCTTCATGAGGTGAAGTCTCGTGTACGCATCTCTGAAAATGCCTATCAAAACGAAGGTGTCCTACAAGAAGAGGCTATACAACGTGCCATAGGTGCTCTCAGAGACTTTATGCAGATCGCCCGCTCATATGATGTACGAAAGACTCTTTGTGTCGCTACATCTGCTGTTCGAGATGCCAGTAATAAAAAAAATTTTATTCAACGTGTTAAAAGAGAGGTAGATCTCAACATTAAAGTGATCAGTGGTGAGAGAGAGGCCTACCTTGGTGGCATCGCCTGTGCAAACCTCCTGCCCTCTTACGATGCCATGACCTTGGACATTGGTGGAGGTTCTACAGAATGTGCCTGTATTAAAAATGCAAAGGTCGTTGACTCTGACTCCATAGACTTAGGTACCGTCAGACTCAAAGAGCTCTTTTTTGATCGTAATGATATAGAAGGTGCTAAAAAGTATATAGATACAGCGCTTGAACAGCTCAAAACAAAAGAGCAGTCTCATATTATTGGAGTTGGGGGTACCTTTCGTGCCCTTGCGCAGATCATCCTGAAAAACAAGAACCACCCTATGAACAAAATTCATGCTTTTAGTTTTGAAGCACAAGATCTTAAAACTCTAGGCAAAAAGATCTTAGCAGCAGAGAGCCTCTCTGAGCTCAAAGAACTTGGTGTCAAAAAAGATCGTTATGATGTTATAAAGCCAGGAACGCTTATCTTACTTCGTCTGATTAAAAAGGTGGGCGCCACACATCTCACCACCAGTGGTGCAGGTGTAAGAGAAGGGCTCTACTTAAGTGATCTGTTACGACATAACGGTGACTGCTTTCCCAAGAACTTCAACCCTTCACTCTCCTACCTTGTAGACCAACATTCACATAATGCTGAGCAGAGAAACCTTCGTGTTAAGCTTGTACGCACACTCTTTGAGCTGTTACAGCCCACATTTGAGTTTGATCTGACCCATAAAGAGCCCCTTACCATCGCAGCCAAACTGGCGAAGATAGGTGCATCGCATCACTTCTACTCTTTTCAAAACCACAGTTACTACTTAGCCCTCACCGCTTTAGAGTATGGTTACACCCATGAAGAGATCGCACTCATCTCTATGCTTGTACGTTTTCAACTCGGTAAAGGGGTTAAAAAAAGCACTATGGCTGAATACAAAAAGCTTCTCCCTTCGCTAGAGAGCGTTCAAGCCCTCAGTAGACTTCTTGCCCTAAGTGATGCCCTACTGTCACACCATCCCCGTAATCTGGACTTTGAGCTCGCATTTGAAAACAAGAAACTCACAGTTAGTTACAAAAACAAGATGCCTTACATCACACAAGAGAATGTACAAGCCCTCACTTGTGAAGCACTAGAGATCGTCTTTAAAACACACTGAAAAAATATTACCTGATCAACTTTCTATTGACAATCTGAAAGTTGGTACTCAAGCACTTTAATCTTCATATCCATCTCTTGATTACTCATACCTACAACATATCCACCACCGAGTAAAAATGTCGCTGCTTTTGAAGAGGTTCGACAGCTTCTCTCTTTTTTAAGGGTCGCTATCTCTTGTATAATATCTACACAGCTTTTAGTAATATTATTTTCATGGGTATAGGCATGCGACTGAAGTGATAAAAGTAAAAATAGAAAGAGTGGTTTCATCATGCTTCCTCTCAGACCTTGTTTAAGAGCTATAAAGAGATTATCATAATTGCTCTTACAAAGTAAAAGAGAAAGAAGTATTCAGATGGACCTATTTACGCTACAGAGCACAGTAACATTTTTATGCTACTAGAAACGCTGTCCAATAGTAAATTCAAAGTGAGAGATCTTGTCATTTGATTCAGGATTAACTGGGTTTGCAAAAACAAGTTGTAGTGGTCCAACAGGTGAGAACCACTCTAGACCTGCACCATAACCCATACGAAACATGTCGGGGACATTACCAAGTTCCGGTCGTCCCGTGTGAATCCAACCAACATCATAAAAGAGTGAAAAACGCATTTTAGCTTTAGGTACTAAAGGAAAACTCATCTCGATATTACTTGAGGCCGTCTGGGTAGCAGAGACGCGCACTGCGTTACCATTTTGATCAATAATATAAGGAAGGGAATAAGACTCATAACCACGAACAGAGCCGAGACCACCCATATAAAAGCCCTCTGCTTGAGGCAAGAAGCCTGTGTCAGCAGCAGCGTAGTAGCGGTTTTTCCATCTAAAAATCGCGTCAAAACCAATGTACTCTTGAAGGCCGTTGTACTTGTTTAATGTACTGCGACTTTTGAAGAAGTTTGCATCTGCACCAATACCTGCTTTTTCAAACGACTGAGAGATGGCCCAACCGCGTCTTGGAAGATAATAATCATCTGTATTGTCGAAGTTTGCACTGATAAGTACAGAACTTTTATCATAACTCTCAAAATACTGCTTTAACTGTGGATTAAGAACAAAATAGTTTTGATCGATATTATCATAGCTCACACGTGCATAGTTGTAACCTAAGTAACCTGTAACAAAACGGGTAAATCTATGTCCCACACCCATACTCACACCATCAGAGTTTACTGTGTAGTCATTGTACTCATAAATAGAGCGGTAGATGGAGAAGTTACCACTAAAGTCACTATCGTTTAGACGGGGATTAGAGATGTTAAATGAGTAGTTTTGTGTTCTTTGTGAGTGCTCAAGTTTCAAACCTACATTAATACCAGAACCAAAGATATTTCTGTCATTAACACCTACACTTAAAAGCAGACCACCATAAGAGCCATAACCACCACCAATTTGAATGTTACCTGTCGGCGCTTCTTTAACCTTAACAATAAGGTCCATAGTTCTCTCATCAATACGCTTCTCTTCTATGGTTGAAGTCTCAAAAAAGCCTGAACGGCCCAGCGAGTTTTTAGAGTCTCTCAAGTCTGTCAGGTTATAACGCTCACCTGGCCCTAAAAAGAGTTCACGACGAATGATACGGTCAAGTGTCCGACTATTTCCAGCGATCACAACATTACGGATGTAGACTTTTTCACCAGGAATAATTCTGAAAACAACCTCAACAGTCTCATTTTCTTTGTCTTTACGAAGGTCTGGAACGACCTGAACAAAGGCGTAACCAAGGTCAGCGATCTTGGTCTTGATGCGTTCTGCATCTTCACGAAACGTCTTAATGTTAAAGGGCTCTTGAACCTGTAGTTTGACCACTTCACGAAGTATCGACTCATCAATGACCTCTTTACTCTGCTGCAGCACAATACCACTGGTACGATAGACAATCCCCTCTACCATCTGATAGCTCATCTGCGCCGTATAAGAGTCAAAATCAACGCGTACAAAAGGCTCGTCTATCTTAGCATCAAGGTAACCATACTGCATGTAAACATCGCGAATACGAAGTGGGTCGTAACCCATCTCTGCAAGTTTCATCTTACCATCGTTACGTCCCCAGAACCAACCCATCCATTGGTGCGCTTTGTTGGCAATCTGTGGTTCAAAAACTTCCGGTTCTAGACCTTTATTACCTGAGTACTGTATCTCTTCGATGATGATGGTCTCACCCTCATTGACTTTAAAAGTCACCGCAACACTACCGTTGTCAAGATACTCTGTCTCTATCTCAACAACAGAGTCTATTTTTCCCTCTTGTGAGAGTGCTGCAATAATACGCTTTTTAGCAGCGATCAGACGTTTTTCATCAAAAAGTGCCCCTTTTTTGATCTGCAGGAGTGAAGACTGAACATCTTTGTCACTCTCTTTCCATCCTGTCATCTCAATCTTAGAGATAATGGGCTTCTCGACAAAGTGAAAGGTAAGGACACCATTCTCTTCAGTGACCCAGATATCTGTAAAGTAACCTTGTTTAAAAAAAGTGGTGACACTCTTGTTCACTTTTTCCAGATCAAGAGGGTCACCCTTGTGGATTTTCAACATACTTTTAGCGATAGACTCAGAGATGTGTACCATCCCTACAAATTTGACATCAGTGACTGTTGTCGCAAAAAGTGGCAGTGATAAGAAGAGTGCCGAAGCGACTTTTAAAAATTTCATCTATGTCTTTCTAAGTATCTTAAAAAAACACTGAATCACAGTACTTTCTAAAAACACCATAAGGGGTTTATTTTAGGTGGGATTTTATCAGTATAAGCATTAATGCACGGTAAATACAGATGCTAACTCATGGATATATAACATATTAAGAGATATCATAATGCCAAGTAAATAGCTAAGAGGGGTCATATGAAAGTTGGTATCGTCGGATTAGGATTAATGGGAGGCTCAATGGCCTTAAGTCTGCGCAAGCTCTCCTTTGTCGCAGAGATTTATGGTGTAGACCATAACCAAAATCATCAAGAAGAGGCCCTACGTCTAAAGCTTGTAGATAAATTTATAGATTTTGAGACCCTCAGCACACTCGATGTCATCATTTTGGCCATTCCCGTTAATGGTGTCATCAAAAGCCTGGAGATGTTAGAGGGTAAGATTTCTGAAAATACTACCGTGATCGACCTTGGAAGTACAAAAGAGATCATCGTTAAAGCCGTTCCGAGCAGTATTCGCCAAAACTTTGTCGCTGCCCACCCTATGGCAGGTACAGAAAACAATGGCCCTTCAGCTGCTTTTGATGGTCTGTACACCAACAAGGTCGTCGTATTATGTGACCTAGAAGCTTCAGGAACCCTCCAACAAGAGACTGCAGTGCGCATCTTTTCAGGAATCCACATGCGTCTGAGTTATATGCACGCCCATGAACATGACCGTCATGCCGCCTTTATCAGTCACATGCCCCATGTCATCTCTTACTCCCTAGCCAACTCAGTGCTGGCACAGGAGGACAAATACAGCATCCTAGCCATGGCCTCTGGTGGTTTTCGCTCTATGAGCCGTCTGGCCAAATCCTCTCCCGAAATGTGGGAAGACATCTTTAAACAGAACAAAGGCAATGTCTTAGATGCCATAGAAGTTTTTCAAAAAGAGCTAGAGTCCTTTAAAAAAGAGATTAAAAATGATGAGTGGGAGAAGGTACGTCAAAAAATGTACCATGGTAAAACATTAGAAGAGATCTTCTCTTAGTCTTTAAGCTCTACCGCTTGCGCACGAAACACCAAAGTATCTCTTTTTTGTAAAACTTCTCCCTCTTTTTGCTTCTGAATCTGAGATCTTTTCTTCTTTTCATGAGTCACATCCACCTTGAAAAAAGTCATATCTTTTGCAGACAGAAGGTTCTCTTGTGTCTGCAGGTCATATCCGTACTCAAGAGACTTTCTATAAGCCATAATAGCTTTTGCAACATCTTCTCTGCTTCCCATACAGAGATAAGCATTCCCCAAGTTATGAAACAGCATCTGGTTTTGCCTCGTTGTCTCGAAGCGTATGGCACTGTAAAGCACTACAGCTTTTTTACAGTCACCTAACTTGTAATAGGCATTGGCGCTGTTATAAATGGCCTCTTGACTCTCATACTTCATCCCATATTTATAATACATCTCTGCACTCTTTTTAAAAGCACCCTTCTCATAATTCACTTGAGCTTTTTCTAATACCTGAAAGTCAAACGATGTTGCTTTCACTGAAGCAGGCGTTAACATCAACATAAGCAAAAATAGCGGTACAAAATACTTCTCTCCTCTATGAAATGAACTAGTAGCGATGATAAACATCAACATCGCCAGACCGACAGGAATGATAAAAAGGTTAAAGTACAGAGGCTTAGTCTCAGAGATGTTATCTGACTTATGCAACAATGCCTCTGCTGTATTAACAGTTAAGATACCTCCACCACTTACTTCAGAAAGCGCTTTATAGAATGAAGGACCAGCACTATTAAGCGGTAAAATATACAATTTAACACCAAGTTTTTTAAGTACCTTTTCTATATAAAGTGGATTGGCACCTGAAAAACGATCGGTAACGAGCACAAGTCGCTTGTCAGATGTATCATCATACACTTTTGAGAGTCTCTCAACCAAAACGTTAAAATCCTCTTTTGAGACTTTCACAGGGGGTTTGTACTGCATTAAGATACGGCCAGTTATCTCATGATTTTTACTAGGTGACGAGAGTAAGTAGCTTTTGGTGTCATAAACCAAGAGCCCTATTTCAGGACCATTCGCCTGTTCTAATAGTTTTAACGCCTCTTGTTTAACAGCATCTCCCATCTGTGTTGGGAGTGCCAAGTAGGTCTCACTCTTTTGAACGGCCAACCTTGCACTGCCTTGATTGAGGACGGGTTCACTCAAGGCAACAATGATAAAAAAGAGCATCAAAAAGAGAAGAGCATTACGTGTTTTCATAGAAAACTGGTCACTGTCAACCCGAAGTTTCTCTAATGTTTCAGTAGAAAAGAATGTCTCTAACACCTCAGCTTGTGTCATTAACATCGTAAAAAGTATGATAAGAATAGGAAGCATAAGGTAGAGAAACGCTGGATGTAAAAAACTCATAAGAGTCCCCGTCTGTTACGTAAAAACACCACTGTCAGAAAGATTAAAAAAGCGAGAAAGAGAGGATAGATGTAGTAATATGTTTTAAAGGTATAAGGCATGGAGACATCATTTAAACCGGCCTCTTTTCTAATGCTTTTCAAAGCATTTTCTAAATCATGAGTGTCTACAACCTTATAACTGTGAAGTGCAGAGACTCCCCCAACTTTTTCAACTTCACCCAAACTATATAAAGTGATATGTTTTTCAGACAAGCTTTTTATCACTTCCTTGTCTATAGCACATAAGCTTTTATCAGCCATAAAGATAATAATCCCAGACTCATTGAGTAAGGCTGTAGACAGAGATAAAGCTTGTTTACAGTCACCCGACTTAGACGGTAGGAGTTCTAAGGTTTCTAAAGGATATAAAAAAGCTTTTTTACTTGCTGTCAAATTTGAAATCAAATGGGGTCTCTCTTCAATGCCCACCAAAGCGAAGGTACTGTTTTCAGTTGTGCGCACCATCTCAGTAATTTGGCCCTTAACATCAAAGCTAGTAAGACTCTTGGCATCCACAACAAACACCACCTTATGCTCTGTTGCCGGTGCCAAATGGACCGCATCATCAGTGACAGGTGACATCATCGCAACGATCAACAAGCTGATGCCCATCCATTTTAAGATTTTAAGAAGGGTTGCCAAGGCATGGGTCTCATGAGTCAGTGCAGCAGCATGGGGAAAGTAGATAGCGCGTGTACGCATTTTACAATAGGCGTCACACGCTATAAATATGACGATAAAAGTAAAGACCTTAGGGTACTCAAAATAGAGTCCGTCAAACATCTATCATCTCAAGATAGATCTTGTAATAGCTCCTCGTAGTCTCATCTATTTCAGCAACCTCTTTTTGGTACTTATACTCTTTAAGTTGCTCTACAAGGTTCATGTATGCCTCATACATACGTTCAGAGTCATGTGAGAAGATACGTCCATAATGGGTAATGTCATAAGCAGTCGCTTTAGCATCACTAAAATCAACCGCTTGAAGTGTTTTAAAATACTCTTTTCTAACATCAAGACGCCCCTGTCCTCTCAAGTACTTATAAGCGAAGTAGAGTACCGCAACACCAAGTATCACCACAACCGCAACAACAATGAGAAAAATCCCAAAAGAGCTGTCCGGTACTTCCATCAAGGGCTTAATATCATGGATGGGAATGGGTACACCAGTTTTCATATCCGTCCTTCAAACAGTCTTCTCAATGCTATAGCACTATTATCATCAGTATAAACCTTAGTAAAACGCACCCCGTCTTTACGAAAACGTTCATAAAGTGCGCGATCATGGTCATGTACTTTTTGAGCATAAACATCCACACTTTTTTGAGCATAATCACCCTCAAGTTGCGCTCCCGTTTCGGGGTCTCTAAGTGATGCAAAACCCATAACAGGAGGTTTCTCTTCTAGTTTATCTCGAACTATAATAGCGATGACCTCATGCTTTTTTGCCAGAAGTTTCAAGTCAGGCACCTCAAAAAAGTCCGCGACTACTAAGACAAGAGAACGTCTTCTTATCCGTTTATATAAGGTGTCTGCCATTAACTGATAGTTGGCAACCTTATGCAGAGACTCAAAGTCCAAGATAGAAGAGACTGTTTTACTCACGGCAGAGAGCTTTTTAGTAGGTTTATGTTCAGTGTAAAGTCTGTCTGCATAGATGTGAGAACTCAGCAGATCACCGTTTCGTATGATGGCATAAGAGAGGTTGGCCACCACTTCTGCGATAAGCTCTTGTTTAAACTTTTTAGCCCCAAAATGGACACTACCGTTTAACATAGAAGCGATGACAATGTTAAGCTCACGCTCCTCTTTAAAGACTTTAATATAGGGTTTTCTCATCTTAGCCGTAATGTTCCAGTCTATGTGACGGATGTCATCGCCCGGCATATACTCGCGCAACTCTATGAAGTCATAACCCTCCCCTTGAAAGATGGAGGGGTTGTTACCCACCATCTCACTAAAGACTTGACGCCGAGCACGAACTAAGATTTTATTTAACTGAGACATCTAAGACCTTAAGGAACAGGAACCGCATCTAAAATTTGAGTGATAAGCTCGTCTGTTGTTACACCCTCCGCTTCAGCCTCATAAGAGAGCACTATACGGTGACGCATTAACTCTTTAGCCACATAAGCCACATCCACAGGAGAGACAAACGCTTTACCCCGTAAGTAAGCCATCGCCTTCACCGACTTAAACATGTCAATGCTCACACGAGGTGAAGCACCAAACTGTATGTATTCATCAAGTGCATCAAGACCATAAGCTTTAGGATCACGTGTTGCTGTAACCAACTCTATCATATAGTTCTCCACTTCAGCATCCATGTGGACCTCTTTGACCTCCACTTGCATCGTACGCAACTCCTCAGGATTCACAACAGCACTTATCTCTTCTTGCACACCTCGCGCGACACGACGGGCGATCTCAAGTTCTTCTTCTTTCGTGTTATATCCCACGACCAACTTAAACATAAATCGGTCAAGTTGTGCCTCTGGTAACTGGTAGACACCTTCTTGTTCTATGGGATTTTGCGTTGCCATAACAAAAAATGGCAGATCTAACATAAAACTCTCATCACCTATAGTCACCTGTTTCTCTTGCATCACCTCAAGAAGTGCTGACTGTACCTTTGCTGGTGCACGGTTGATCTCATCTGCCAGTAGAAGGTTGGTAAAGACCGGTCCGTGTTTGATTTTAAAAGCATTGTTTTGAGGATCATAAATCTCAGCACCCAAGATGTCTGAAGGAAGAAGGTCTGGTGTAAACTGTACACGTTTAAAATTCAGCCCCAGCCCCTTAGCCAAAGCGTTGACTGTCGTTGTCTTAGCGAGACCAGGTATCCCTTCTATTAGCACATGTCCTTCACACAACAATCCTACCAAAAGACCATCAATCATCTTCTCTTGACCCACAACCACCTTGGCGATCTCTTCTTTTAACAACGCTATCTTGTTCATTTCTTTCCTTTGACATAGGCAAATGACGTCTCATTACAGTTAACAGACTATATGAGTGGTCTATATTTTAGGCGTATTATCCCATATCTATAGCTAACACATTCACTTTTAGCTTCTCTTTTGTTTTTCCTATCTACATTTGTTACAAAAAAACTATATGTGACCTAAAATTCAGTAAATTTTACAAATTTTCAACATTTGTCGAATTACTCTTGACATTCAAAACACTTTTGTCTATAATTCCCGTCCACAAACATTGAGTTTCAATTGTTTGCTAACGTCCCGTTAGCTCAGCTGGTAGAGCATCTCACTTTTAATGAGGATGCCGATGGTTCGAATCCATCACGGGACACCACTTATTATTGTTGGCCCCATCATCTAATGGTTAGGATTCATGGTTTTCATCCATGCCATAGGAGTTCAAATCTCCTTGGGGTCACCACTTTCATTAACCTTAAATCAAAAA